>JAICEP010000744.1 GCA_025924095.1 Sorangium sp. | reverse complement strand
TCGCGCTGGTCATGGAGTACCTCGAGGGGGAGGAGCTGCGGACGGTCCTGAAGCGCGACAAGGTGCTCCCCCCCGAGCGCCTGGTGCGGATGCTGTCGCAGGTCGCGCTCGGCCTCGTGGAGGCCCACGAGCGCAAGGTCGTGCACCGCGATCTCAAGCCGGACAACATCTTCCTCGTCGGCACGCACGACGGCGACCGGGTGAAGATCCTCGACTTCGGCAGCGTGCGCGACAACAGCGAGGGCGCGAAGAAGCTGACCGTCGTCGGCACGACGATCGGCTCGCCCTTCTACATGTCGCCCGAGCAGGCGCAGGGGCTGCTCGCGCTCGATCATCGCGCCGACGTCTGGTCGGTCGCGGCGATCGTGTTCGAGTGCGTCACGGGGCGTGTCCCGTTCCAAGCGTCGACCGGCCCGATGATCCTCGTCAGCATCATGGGCAGCAACCCGCTGCCCCCGAGCGAGGCGGGCAAGGCGTACGGGGTGCCCGCCTCGCTCGATCCGGTGATGGAGGCGGCGTTCATGAAGAGCCCGGAGGCGCGCCTCCCGTCCGTCGGTCTGCTGGCCGATCGCGTCGGTCAGGCGTACGGCCTCGCGGGGTCTCACCGCGACTGGGCGTGCATGCCGCAGAAGGAGCTCGCGGCGCAGATCCGCGCCGCGATGCCCGCCGTCCTGGCCCGCCACGAACAAGGCTCCGCGCGCGCGGCCGTCGCCGGCGCAGGGCGACCGCCCGCCGCCGCGGTCGTCGCACCGTCGCCGGGAGCCGCCGACGCGTTCGCCGAGGATATCGTGATGGGGGTGCCCCAGCGCGTGCCGCGGTGGGTCGTCCCCGCGGTGGCCAGCGCGGCCGTGCTGCTCTGCGCGCTCGTTGCCCTGCTGATCGCGCGCTGAACTGTCGCGCTGGAGACGCGCCCGCCCGGCGCCGCAGCGCGTGAAGACGTCCATCGCCGCAGCGCGTGAGCCCCGCCAGCGCCGCGGCGCGGTGCGCCCGTCCTCACGGGCGCCGGGAGCCCCCGGTTCGCGCGGACGGCGGCGCTGTGTTATTTGTGTTGACCATGAGCACTCATCCTTCAACTCGGACCCGCAAGCCCCGTTCCGCCGCGATGTGCCTGATCGCACTCTCCGGGCTCGCCGTCCTCGGCTCGGGCTGTAGCCAGAGCGAAGCGGCGACCTCCCGCGGCGCCGCCGATGTGCCTGCGGCATCACCCCAGGGCGGAAAGTCGAAGGTCGAGGATGCGGTCTACACCCTCGAGATGAAGCCGGCGGGGACGTACAAGGCCGGCCAGGAGGGGGTCGTCGAGGTCTCGCTCCTGTCGAAGGGCGAGTACCACATCAACGACAAGTACCCCATCAAGTTCAAGGTCGCAGAGGCGGCCGCCGAGGGCGTCACGTACCCGAAGCCCTTGCTCAAGCGAGAAGACGGCGCGTTCGAGGAGAACAAGGGCCTCCTCAAGGTTCCGTTCGTCGCGGCCAAGAAGGGCAAGACCAAGGTGGCGGGCGTGCTCTCCTTCAGCATCTGCAGCGCCGCGAATTGCCTGATGCAGAAGCAGGAGCTCGAGGCGGTCATCGACGTGCAGTAGGCACAACGGTAAACTCGGCCCCACGTGAATAACGACACCTCAGGTAGCCGGGGGGGCCAGCCCAGCGAGGTCGGCCCCAGCCAGACAGTTCAAGGCAGCGCAGCCGAGCGGGCCCGAAAGGCCCTCTCCGAGCTCGACACCATCGCCTCATCGATGGCCCGGCGCTTCAGCGAGGAGCAGCGGGTCCTCTCCTTCCAGCAGTACCTCGAGCTGTTCGCTTCCAATCCGGTCCGCTTCGGGCGCGACGCGGCTCGCTACGTCCGCGACATGTTCGATCATTTCGGCACGCGGACGATCAAGAAGCCCTGGGGTGAGCTGACGCGCTTCCAGCTGTTCGATCTCCCGTGGGAGCTCCCTCCGACCGGGCCGGAGCAGCAGGGCGCGACGGCGTCGGCCGCCTACCACGGGCGGGATTTCGCGCTGATCGGCCACGAAGAGCTCCAGGCCGAGGTCTACCGGGTGCTCTGCAACTTCGTGCGCGAGGGCAGGGCCAACCGGCTCGTCCTGATGCACGGGCCGAACGGATCGGCGAAGAGCACGCTCGCCGCCTGCATGCTGCGCGCCCTGGAGCACTACTCGACGCTCGACGAGGGCGCCGTGTACCGCTTCCACTGGGTGTTCCCGAGCCGCAAGACGATGCGCGGCTCGATCGGCTTCGGCGGCGACGTGAAGGCGAGCGCCGCGGACGGCACGAGCTACGCCCACCTCGAGGACGATCAGATCGACGCCCGGCTCGTGATCGAGCTCAGGGACCACCCGCTCTTCCTGCTCCCGGTGCGCGAGCGGCGGGTGCTCATCCTGAAGCTCTACGAGGACGCCGGCGCGGCGGAGCCGCCGCCCGAGTGGCTGATGAGCGGCAAGCTGTCCCACAAGAACCAGCAGGTCTTCGAGGCGCTCCTCGTGGCGAGCGGCGGCTCGCTCGTCGAGACGCTGCGGCACGTCCAGGTCGAGCGGTACTTCATCTCGCGCCACTACCGCGTCGGCGCCGTCACGATCGGCCCGGAGCTCTCGGTCGACGCCGGCGAGCGGCAGATCACGGCAGATCGCTCGCTCGCCTCGCTCCCGACCTCGCTTCAGGCCACGACGCTCTTCGAGGCGCACGGCGAGCTCATCGAGGCCGCCGGGGGCGTGCTCGAGTTCAGCGATCTCCTGAAGCGCCCGCTCGACGCCTTCCGCTACCTCCAGCTCACGCTGGAGACGGGCGAGGTCAGCCTTCCGCAGCAGACGGTGCAGACGAACGTCGTCATGATCGGCAGCGCCAATGACGTGCACCTCAACGCCTTCCGGGAGCACCCGGAGTTCCCGAGCTTCCGCGGGCGCTTCGAGTTCCTGCGCGCGCCCTATCTCCGGAGCTACCTCGACGAGCAGACGATCTACGACGCGCAGATCGTCCCGTTCGTGACCCGCCACGTCGCCCCGCACGCGACGCGCGTCGCCGCGCAGTTCGCCGTGCTCACCCGCATGCGTCAGCCGGAGGCGAAGCGGTACCCCGACGCGCTCGCGCCGCTCGTCTCGAGCCTCACCGCCGTCGAGAAGATGGAGCTGTTCGCGACGGGGACGGCGCCGGAGCGGTTTGACGTCGAGGCGCAGAAGGTCCTGCGCGCGGGCATCGAGGCCATCTACCACGAGAGCGATGCCTCCGTGGACTTCGAGGGGCGCCTCGGCGTCTCGCCGCGCGAGGTGCGGTCGCTCCTGCTCGACGCGGCGCAGAGCGTGGATCACGCGTGCCTCTCGCCGTTCGCCGTGCTGTCGGAGCTCGACGCGCTCTGCAAGCGGCAGGCGGAGTATGACTGGCTCAAGGAGAAGCAGCTCGCGGGCGGCTACCACGACCACCGGCTCTTCCGCGAGGTCGTGCGCACGCGCCTGCTCGACACGCTCGAGGAGGAGATGCGGACGGCCAGCGGCCTGGTCGACGAGACCCGCTACGCCGAGCTGTTCGATCGGTACATCTCCCACGTCGGCGTCTGGGTGAAGGGGGAGAAGATCCGGAACCCGCACACCGGCGACTTCGAGAACCCGGACGAGCGCATGATGCGCGAGGTGGAGGCGCTGCTCGGCGTCCGCACGAAGCACGACGATCACCGGCGCGGTTTGATCTCGGCGATCGCCGCGTGGGCCATCGACCACCCGGGCCAGAAGATCGTGAACGCGGTCGTGTTCCCGCAGCAGATCCGCAAGGTGCGGGAGGCGGTGTTCATGGAGCGGCGCAAGGGCGTGGCGCTGCTCGTCCGCGACCTGGTCGCGCTCCTCCGCGACGCGCAGAGCGACGGCAAGTC
>JAICEP010000743.1 GCA_025924095.1 Sorangium sp. | reverse complement strand
CGATCGCCCAGGAATCGCCGACGGTCTTGCCGCCATCCTCGATGATCGGCACGGTCTTGTGCGCGCCGCCCGCGATCGCCGGGATGTCCGTGAGCGCGGTGGGCACGGCCGCGAACGGGAGACCCGTGTGGGCCAGGGCGTACTTGATACGCCAGCAAAACGGGCTCGGCCGGCGGTCGTCGCGCACCTGGAGATCGTAGAGTCGGAGGGTCGTCATGGCGGCGGCCATCCTCCGGGCAACCCGCTCGCGGGCGCAAGCCTCGCGCACGCTCAGGGCGCCGCGCCGCCGGCCGCCTTCGTATACGAGCTGCCCGCCGGCGCGGTGAGGTGCGGGTTTCTCTCGACCTCCTCCGCGGCCGCCGCGGACCAGCGCGCCATCGCCGGGAGCGACGTGAGGGTGCCCGCATACGCCCGCGCGACGTCATCGATCTCGACATCGTACGAGAGCAGGCGCGTCACCACGGGCGCGAACATCGCGTCGGCGATCGAGAAGGCGCCGAACAGGAACGGGCCGCCCTGGTCGAACCGAGCGCGGCAGTCGCGGAAGATCCCGAGGACGCGCGCGATGTCGCGGGCCGCAGCGTCCGAGACCGCGCGCCGCGGGTGCCGCCGCGCGATGTCCATCGGCAGCTCGCGGCGCAGGTCGGCGAACCCGGAGTGCATCTCGCTGCTGACCGCGCGCGCGACGGCGCGGGCCTCGCGCCCCTCGGGCCACAGGCGCGCTCCGGGGAACGCCTCGGCCACGTACTCGCAGATGGCGAGCGACTCCCACACGACGAGCTCGCCGTGGCACAGGACGGGCACCTTGCGCGTCGGCGAGCGCTGCGCCACGCGGTCGACCCAGTCGGGGAGCTCGTACGGGATCACGTGCTCCTCGAACGGGACGCCCGCATGGGACATCGCGAGCCACGGCCGGAGCGACCAGGACGAGAGGTTCTTGCTGCCGATGTAGAGGTGAAGCGCGGAGGAGCTCATCGTTTCGTCTCTTATCCCCTCCCCACGGCATCTGCAGCAACCCCGATCGTCGCAACACAGAGCGGCGCTCCCCCGCATAGAACGCGCTCATCGACCGGGAGTCGCGGACTGCGCTCGGGGTGCGCGAAGCTGCCGGACGATCGCAGCGCGTCGCTGAGGCGCGCGTCGGCCAGCGAGACGAGCGCGTCGGGCGTCGCCGGCAGCGGGCCCTCGCACGGGATGGGCTGCACCAGCGCGTAGACCGTCGGACCGGGCCGGAGGAGGCTCTCGTACAGCGCGTGGCCGAAGACGAGCGCCGCGGCCTCGCCCCGCTGCACGGCGCCCTGCACCTCGCCGGCGCAGCGCCGCAGATCGGAGGCGTCGACGAGCAGGGGCGCCGCGCGCGCGTGCGCGTCGTCGTAGAGCAGCAGGAGCCCGCCCTCGTCGAGGAGCGCGAGCCCGTCCAGCTCGCGCGTGCGCGCCGACGGGAGCGCCTCGGCAGACGGGTCGAGGCGCGCGGCGATCGCCCGGTGCTGGCGCGCGTGGAGCGCCGCCTTGGCGCGCGGGAACGCGGCCCACACAAGCATGTTGAGGAAGTCATGCCAGTTCCTCGGACGCGTGGGCACGCAACCCTCGACGTGGATGCGCGCGTCGTAGAGCGCCGAGAGGTCCAGCGGCCCGTGCCGCCCGCGGCGCCGCGGCCTCGGCGGCTGCTCGACGAAGCGGACGGGGAAGCCCTCGCCGAGCGCCCGGTTGTAGTCCTCGACCGGCGGCCAGTCGACGCACCCCGCGAACGCCTCGGCCCGCGGACGGATCGGCCAGTAGAGACGGCTCTTCTCGTGGAAGAGCGGCTCCCAGGGGACGGGGCTGCGCCCCGGTGCGCCGCCCTGGCGCGGCGCAGATCGGCCGTCGGCGCTCACGCCGGGCAGCGTAGGAGCAGGACGGCGAGAGCTCAAGCCGCGACGGTGCGCCGCCTCGGCGGTCCGCCCGGCGCCGTGGTATCGTCGCATCCCGATGACGCCGGACCTCATCGTTCGCGGGTTGCGGGTGGTCACCGGAGGCGCCGTGCGGCCGGCCTCGGTGCACATCCTGGGCGGCTCGATCGTCGCCGTCGCCGGACATGACGAGGTGCCGGAGGGCTGCCCCGTCGTGGACGCGCAGGACGCTGTCGTGATGCCCGGCCTGGTCGATGCGCACGTGCACATCAACGAGCCCGGACGGACCGAGTGGGAAGGGTTCGAGACGGCGACGCGCGCCGCGGCCGCGGGCGGCGTGACGTCGCTCGTCGATATGCCCCTCAACAGCATCCCGCCGACGACCACGGTCGCGCACCTCGAGGAGAAGGCGCGCGCGGCGGAGGGCCGGTGCCTCGTCGACGTGGGCTTCTGGGGCGGCGCCGTCCCGGGCAACGCGGGAGAGCTGATTCCGCTGCTCGAGGCCGGCGCGCTCGGCTTCAAGTGCTTCATGGTCGACTCCGGCGTGCCGGAGTTCGGCCACGTCGCCGAGGCGGATCTGCGGGCGGCGCTCGAGGTGCTCGCGGGCACGGGGGCGCCGCTGCTCGTCCACGCCGAGCTCCCCGGCCCCATCGACGCGGCGCGCGCGGCGCTCGCCGGCCTGGATCCGCGGACGTACGCCGCCTACCTGCGCTCGCGGCCGCGCGAGGCGGAGGACGAGGCGATCGCCCTGCTCGCGGCGCTCTGCCAGGCGACGGGCGCGGCCGCGCACGTGGTCCACCTCTCGTCGGCGACGGCGCTCGGCATCCTGAGGCGGGCGCGCGACGGCGGCGCCGCGCTGTCCGCGGAGACGACGCCGCACTACCTGCACTTCGCCGCCGAGGAGATCCCGGACGGCGCGACGCCCTTCAAGTGCGCTCCGCCGATCCGGGAGCGGGAGAACCGCGAGGAGCTCTGGGCCGCGCTCCAGGGCGGGCTCATCGATCTCGTCGTCTCCGACCACTCCCCGTGCACGCCCGAGCTCAAGCGGCTCGAGGCCGGCGATTTCGACGCCGCCTGGGGCGGGATCTCGAGCCTGCAGCTCGGCCTCTCGATCGTGTGGACCGACGCCCGCCGCCGGGGCATCCCGCTCGAGCGGCTCGCGGACTGGCTGTGCCGGGGGCCGGCGCGGCTCGCCGGGCTGCGCCGCAAAGGGGAGATCCGGCGAGGGTTCGACGCGGATCTCGTGATCTGGGATCCCGAGGCGACCTTCCGGGTCGAGCCGCCGCTCCTCGAGCACCGGCACAAGGTGACGCCGTACGCCGGGGAGGAGCTCCAGGGGGTCGTTCAGGCCACCTACCTCCGCGGCGAAAAGGTCTATGACCGCGGGAGCTTCCCCGGAGAGGCGAGAGGGCGATGGCTGAAGAGAGAGGGGTGACGGGGCCGGCGTTCGCGGAGGCGCTCGACCTCGCCTCGGAGCGCCTGGGCGGCGCGGTGATCTCGGCGAACGACGAGTTCTTCGCGCCGAAGGAGAACCTGCTCAAGGCCGGGAGACCGGTGTTCCTGGAGCACGAGTACACAGATCGCGGGAAGTGGATGGATGGCTGGGAGACGCGCCGGCGCCGGACTCCCGGGTTCGACTGGTGCCTCGTCCGGCTGGGGCTGCCCGGGATCATCCGCGGGGTCGTCATCGACACGGCGTTCTTCCGGGGCAACTACCCCGAGCACTGCTCCATCGAGGCGTGCGCGGCGCGGCCGGATACGCGGGTGGAGGAGCTGCTGAATCCGCGGACCCACTGGGTCGAGATCCTGACGCGCTCGGCGCTCGCCGGCGACGCGCAGAACGCGTTCGCGGTGAGCTGCCCTTCCCGGCTCACGCACCTCCGCCTGAACATCTATCCGGACGGCGGGGTGGCGCGGCTCCGGGTGCACGGCGATGCCGTCCCCGACTGGCGCCGGCTCGACCGGCCGG
>JAICEP010000742.1 GCA_025924095.1 Sorangium sp. | reverse complement strand
GAGGCCGCGCCGACGGCGATGTCGGTCATCGAGAGGTACAGCGCGTCGCGCGCGCCGCGCAGGTCGACCCCGTCGGGGAACGGCTGGTTCGCGAGGAGGCGCGCGAGGAGCCTGCCGTCGCCGTGGAGCATGCGCCGCGCGCGCACCGCGTCGTCGGCCTGCTCCAGCGACGCGCCCTTCGGCAGCCCCGTGAGGACGCGCAGCGCGTCGGTGGCCACGCCGAGCGCCTGCGCCCGGCCGAACGACTCGCAGCGCAGCTGGACGCGCCGCGGCGGATCCGGCCGGTCCACGATGCGCGCGACGAACTCGCGCGCGAGCCGGCTCTTGCCGATGCCCGGCGGCCCCGAGATGCTCACCACGACCGGCGTCCGCTCCTCCACGCAACGGTCGAACGCGGCGACGGTGGTGATGAGCTCGGCGTCCCGCCCCACGAAGGGCGTCTGCGCGTCGGGCCGCTTCGGCGCGCGCGAGAGCACCCGCACGGCGCGGCTGTCCTGGGTCTCGCCCAGGAAGCGCCCGCGGGACAGCTCCACCGTGGTCGCGTCCGCGAGGACCCGGCCGGGGCCCGCCTCGCGCGCGAGCGCGACCGCGCGGTCGACGACCTCGCCGGCCGATCGCGTCCGGTCGACGCGCATGCGGCCGGAGGCGACGCCGACGCGGCCGCCGCGGCCGCCGAGCGCGAGACCGAGCTCCAGGGCCCGCGACGCCTCGTCGCCGTGGGCCTGCCGCACGCCGAGGTGGGCGGCGATCGAGTCGGCGCCGAGCGGCAGCGCGTCGGCCCCGCGGCGCCGCAGCGCATCGAGCTCGCGCTGCCGCTCCTCGCCGGTGGCCACGTGCAGCGCCACGATGGTGGTCACGAGCCGCGTGCCCATCACGCCCGGCGGGTTGTCGCTCACGCGCAGCGGGGAAGGGGTGGGCAGGTGCGGCTCGCTGACGAGCGCCGCGAGCTTCTCCGCCACCTCGCGCGCCGAGCCCGGCCGGAGCTCCCGGTCGGCGAGCAGCAGCGCGTGGATCAGCTCGTCGAGCGCGGGGACCACGTCGAGCAGGAACTCCGAGAGCCGCGGCGCGGGTGTGGTCGCCAGGCGCACGAGGGTCGCCATCGAGGTCGGCCCCATGTGCGGCGGCCGGCCGGCGACCAGCTCGAACAGCGTCGCGCCGAGCGAGTAGAGGTCGCTGCGCGCGTCCACCGTCGCGTCGCCGCGCGCCTGCTCCGGCGAGATGTAGGCCGGCGTGCCGACGAGGCCGCCCGCGTCGGTCGTGAGCACGAGCTCCTTCGACGCCGCCACCCCGAAGTCGACGAGCTTGGCCCGGATCTCGGCGTCCGGCGGCCCGTGCAGGAGGAGGATGTTCGACGGCTTGATGTCGCGGTGGACGACGCCCGCGTCGTGCGCGGCCGCGAGCGCGCTCGCGACCTGGCGCCCGACCTCGAGCCCGTCGCGGAGCGAGAGCGGGGAGCGCCGCTGGCGCGACGCCAGGTCCTCCCCGTCGAGCCACTCCATCGCGATGAACGTCGCCCCCTCCTCGATACGCCGCCCCTCCCCGTCGGTCGCGCTCGAGTCCAGCGTCCCGAACGCCACGACCCGCACGATCCCTGGATGATCGAGCTCCGAGAGGATCTGCCCCTCGCGGGAGAGCCGGGCCTGGCTCTCGGCGTCGACGCCGAGCGCGGTGATCAGCTTCAGCGCGACGTACCGCTCGGTCTGCACGTCGAACGCGCGGTGCACGGTGCCGATCCCGCCGCGGCCGACCTCGCGCTCGATGTGGAATCGGCCTGCGATGAGCGGCCTTGCGGGCTCGATGCGCGCGGTGTTCATGCGCTGGCCAACGTGATGCGTGGGGTGGGCGCCGGGGGCGCCCGGCGCGGCGGGGAGGCGATCTCATGGCGCCGGGCCGGGTGGGCTTGCGGTGCTCCGACAGGGCGCATTGGCCAAGGAGACTACGCTGTCGTCCATGGTAGTTCCAGCGTCGCGGTCGCGCTGCGCGCGGTTCCGCGGCCGCTGTGCGCCGTACGCCGCGCCGCCGTACACGACGGAGCCGCGCGCCGTTCACCTCGCCGCCGCCCCGCCGCCACCTCGCCGCCACCCCGCCTCGCCTCGCCGCGCGCGCCGTTCACCTGGCCGCGCGCCGCCGGGCCTCGCTTGACGGATCCGAATGCGCTTCTTACGGTCTGCGGCTCTGCGCTAACGTCGGGAGCCATTCGATGCTCGATCGCGTCGCCGTTCATCAGACCCGGCTGCGCACGCCCGGCCTCGGGCTGGATGCCAAGGGCGTCGCGCTCGGGGCCAAGGGGCTCGTCCTCCTGCCGTCGATCGATCGGCTCGTCGCCTTCCTGGCGCTCTACACGCGGCAGGGCTCGCTCGGCGACATCATCCGCTCGCTCGTCGTCGAGATCGTGCGATCGAAGCTGGGCGCCCGGGAGGTCACCCTCCTGTTCGCCGCGGAGAGCAGCGACCGGCTCGACCGCGTCGCCGAGATCGCGCGGCTCGCCGGCGGCTACTGCTTCACCGGGACGAGCCGGCACTTCGTCCAGTACCGCGACGCCGCCGCGCCGTTCGGGTACGACATCCCGCAGATCCTGCCCAGCGACGCGGCGCTCTCGCTCTACCACAACGCCTTTTCGCAGACGTACGAGGTCGAGCGGCGCCTCGACGTGCGCGGGCTGCTGCTCCGGCTCGAGCCGCACGTCGATCCGGCCGCCGGACGCGAGCCTGGGCCCCGCTGGCTCCTCGCGGAGTCGGGGCTCGGCCCTGCGCTGATCCGCTACCTGTCCCGGAGCAGCGTCGAGGCCGAGGTAGGCCTGTGCGAGTGGCCGCCGGAGTCGAGCTTCGACGACGCCCCGGTCCTCCGGTACCTCTTCCGCGTACCGGCCATCCCCGGCCGGATGGTCCCGCTGCTCACGAGCACGCCGGGCCTCGGGTACTTCGTCCCTGTCGCGCCGGGCGCCGCGGTGGAGGTCGGGTTCCGGCATCCGGTCCACCTCCGCGCCTGCCCGGTGTTCAGCGAGGCGGGCCTCGTGCTCTTCCGCGGCAAGGGCCGCGAGGCGCTGGAGATCGCGAAGCTGCCGGCGATGGGGGACGTCTCGGCGTTCGCCCGGGTCGAGCTCAGCCGCGAGCCCGCGGTGGCGCGGGCGACGCCGGAGGGCGACGCCCTGCGCCCGGCGTCGGTGGTGCTGTCGCTCCGCCTCGTCCCGAGCTCCGAGCCGTGGCGGACGGTCACCGCCTCGTGGATCCGGCCGGAGGAGATGCAGCTGCTGCGGCACGTCGCCTACGCGCTCGGCCCCGAGACCCTGCGCCGCGCCCGCGTCGCGTTCACCGCCGCCGGCGCCTTTCTCCGCCACCCGACCGGCATCGAGGGGATCCCGGTCGGCGAGTTCTTCCGGGAGGTCCACCCGGGCCTCTACATCCCCGCCGGCTACGACGCGGTCCCCGCGGTCGCGCCCAGCGTGCTGTTCCGCGCGATGGGCGCCCCCGCCGGGCAGGCGCTGTTCATCGGGCGCGACGGTCGGGCGATCGGCGTGCCCGAGGAGGCGTTCGTCCCCCTGGAGACGGCGCTCCTCGAGGCGCAGCAGTGGTCGCCGGTGGCCGCGCGGTCCGCGGGCCTCACGGCCGCGCTGGCGACCGAGCTGCCCGAGGTCGTCCTCGGCGGCGTCGGCATCCGGCCCCTGCGCGACCTCGCCCCGCCCGACGGGAGCGCCGAGCCGAGGGCGCTCCCGCCGGGCACCGGTCGGACGCCCCAATGACCGAGCCCGAAGCGATCGCCGAGCGCCTCTCCGAGCTCCAGGCGAACGTGCTCGCCCCGCTCGTCCTCGGCGGCCCTCTCCACCCGGTGCGCCCCTTCGGCGTCCGGCTGGCGCTCCTCG
>JAICEP010000741.1 GCA_025924095.1 Sorangium sp. | reverse complement strand
TCGCTCGTCCGGGGGGGATCGCTCACAAGCGAAGAGGCTGCCGATCTCATGGAGGCGATCGTCGGCGCGGCGGCGGGGATGACGACTTCGTGTGAGCAAACATCGTGACGATGGGCAGCGAGATTCTCGGGCACCTCAACCGCAGCCGCCGCACGTAACTGCGGCGAAGAGGGCGATACTGAATGCACCACCGAACGAATGAGACCTCATTGACATATGCTCCTGGTATCGATCCCGGGGAACGCTCCCGACCAGCAGAGAAGCTACCGATGGCATGAGGCAGAAGAGAGAGCTGCGCCCGGCTCATCGCCCTTTACGTTGGCATCTTGAACGAGCGCTTCCCAGCAGCAACTTTGTCCACCTCGTCGCGTCCTTTCAAGACGCCACGACGCTTCACGTCCCCCGCACCACCCGCTGCATCGCCAGCGTCAGCGGAAACCCCATCAGCGCCAGCGCCGCCGCGCCGCCGGCGCCCGGCGCTCCGCTCTTCGCGATGAGCACCGCGTCGAGCAGCGATATCCCGGCGATGAGCGTCACCACGGCGCGCGGGATCCGGTCCTTCCGCGTCCCCCGCAGCAGCCTCAGGGCGTGGATCACGCAGCCCGCGAGCGCGCCGTACGCGATCGTCCCCATCAGTCCCGTGAGCGGCGCCCCGATCGTAGAGAGGAACGGCACCGCCATGAAGCCGAGCGCCCACAGGCTGCGCACGGCCAGCAGATTCTCCTGCTTCGCGATCGCCGTCAGCCCGATCAGATAAAAGAGCAGCGCCACCCCTCCTCCGATCACCGCGCTCCCGAGCCGCCCCCCCGCCGCGAGCGCCGCCGTCGCGTAGACCAGCACGCGGCATAGCCCCATGAGCGCCGGGCTCAGCAGATTCCCCTTGTGCCAGGCGTCGTACAGCACGATCGCCCCCGCGAGGAGCGCGCTCGCCACGATCGGCGCCGCGCCCCGGCCCTCCAGGTACGCGTGGCCCCCCACGAGCAACACCCCCGCGCCGAGCAGGCCGTACCCCACCGCGAAGACCTCGCGGGCGCTCACCAGCCCGGATGGGATCGGCCGCTCGGGGCGCTCGCGCGCGTCGATCTCCCGGTCGAACGCGTCATTCAGGAACATGCCGCCCACGTACATCAGCGACACAGCAAGCCCCACCAGCGCCACCTCGGGCGCCCGCAGGCCGGACCCCGCCAGCGCCATGCCGCACAGCACGTTCGTCCAGACCGTGGGCAGGTTCGAGACGCGGCCTAGCCGCAGATACACCCGCGCGCGTGAGCTCATGGTCAGACCCCCTCTCCGCCACCCGCGCCGAGGACGCCGCCGCGAGCGTCGCCTCCGCTGACCGCGCCGGCTCCGGCGCCGCCGCTCCCTTCCACCACCATCCGTTCCTCCACCCAGCGAAGCTCCCTCGCCACCGCCTCGACCAGGCCGCCGCGCCGCTGATCCTCCGGCAGGACATCCCAGGTGTAGGTCTCCACCTCGAGGTGCTGCGTCGCGGGCAACTCTCGCAGGTGCGAGAGAAGCGTCGCAAGCTCCGGCTGCGTCGTCGCGAGCGCGCCCTCGATCCCCCGGAAAATCGGCATGTGGAAGTGGATACGCCACTCCTCCGCCCGCGCCTCCGTCGATGCCGCCCCCGCGCCCTCGAGCGCCGACAGCGCCTCGGGCAGATCCAGGTAGCGAACGAGCTCGCCCGCGCCCCCGCGCCGCTCGACCACCTGGTGCAGGTAGACGATGTCCGCCGCATACGCGCGCAGCCTCGCCATCGTCGCCGGATCGCGCTCCGCCACGCGCGCGCGCAGCCCGGCGCTGATCTGCACCTTGTGCACGCCGACGCCCGCCGCGCGGAGCGCCGCGAGCGACGCCGGCGCGTCCTCGAACTCCACCGCCATGTGGCACGCATCGAAGCAGAGGCCGAGGTGCGTGTGGAGCGCCTCCTCCGCGTCCGGCAGGCTCATCCCGGCCAGCGCCGAGAGCTCCCGCGCGCGCTCCCGCGCGAACACGTGATCGGTGAAAAAGGCGATCGCCTCGGGCGTCGTCTCCAGGAAGCAGCACGGCTCCGGCTCAAGCGCCAGGGCGACGCGCTTGCCCGTGCGGCGGCGGAGCTCGACGAGGTGCGCCGCGTGCTTGACCAGCCGCCGCGCCATCGCCTCCGCGTCCTCCCGCCCGCGCACCCGCGGCCTGAATGCGCCGGGCACGGTGCTCACGCTCCCCATCAGGCCCTCCTCGGCCGGTAGCAGCGCGGCGAGGAGCGTCGCGAGGAGATCGCTGTATGCGAGGCGCTCGTCGTCCAGCCAGTCCGGCAGGTACACGCGCTCCTTCACCGGCGCGCCGTGGAACCGGCCGTAGGGGAAGCCGTTCAGCGTGAACACGTACAGGCCGTTTCGTTCGAGAAAATCGCGGAACGCCTCGAGCTCCGCCGGCGCCGCGAGCTCCGCCGCCGCCCTCGCCGAGAGCCGTAGCCCCACCCCGCAGCGGCGTCGCTCGCCGGGCCCGGCGCGCTCCACCCCGCCGCCTCCGCCCGCCCCGCACGGTCCGCCACCGCCCGGTCCGGCGCCTCCGCGCGGCTGCGCGCCCTCCCGCCCTCCGGCCGCGCGCGACCAGATCTCGAGCAGGTGCGTCTCCAGGCTCTGCTTCACCTCCGCCCACGTCTCGCCCGGGTGGATGTTCGTGCAGTACGTCAGGTGCGGCGCTCCCGCGCACGCGAGCCTCATGATCGCGCCGCCCCGGCCACCCCGGCCGCCACCAGCGCGCCCCGCCGCCCGGCGCGCTCGCGCAGCCGCGCGATCGCCGCGACGATGTGCCGCTCCTCCATCGCGTGCACCTCGCGCGCGCGCCCCACGTCCTCGAGCAACGTCACCGTGAGCTCTCCGCCGAGGTGCTCGCGGAACTCGTCCAGCCCGTCGAGCACGCAGAGCCGCTCGCCCCGCTCGCCCCGCTCGCCCTGCTCGCCCCGCTCACCTCGCTCGCCCCGCTCGCCGCCCGGCCGCGTGAGCGCGAGCGCGTCGTCCCACAGCGCGAAGCCGAGCGCCTCGAGCGTCGAGAGCACCGCGGCCGACGTCGACTCGCTGCAGAGGCCGGCCAGCTCGGCGTAGAGGGTGTCGAGCGCGATCCCGATCGCGACCGCCTCGCCGTGCCGGAGCCGGTGCTTCGTGAGCGACTCGAGCTTGTGCGCGGCCCAGTGCCCGAAATCGAGCGGCCGCGCGCTCCCGAGCTCGAACGGATCGCCCGCGCTCGCGATGTGCTGGAGGTGGATCTCCGCCGAGCGACGCACCAGCTCCGCAAGCGGCCCGACCGAGCCCGACGCGAGCGCGGGCGCGTGCTCGGACAGCCACGAGAACAGCCTCGCGTCCCGGATCAGCGCGACCTTCACCGCCTCCGCCATCCCGGCCACCTTGTCGCGCAAGGGCAGCGTCTCCAGGAAGCGCGGGTCGAGGATCACCGCGAACGGCGGGGCGAACGTGCCGAGCAGGTTCTTCTTCCCGAACGCGTTGACGCCGTTCTTCACGCCGACGCCGGAGTCGGCCTGCGCGAGCACCGTGGTCGGGATGCGCACGACCCGCACCCCGCGGTGCACCGTCGCGGCCGCGTAGCCGGCCATGTCGAGCACCGCGCCCCCGCCGACGATCATCACGAACGACTGCCGATCCATCCCCAGCGCGTCGAGCCTCGCCTGCAGCGCCTCCGTCGCCGCGGCGTCGTTCTTCACCGCCTCGCCGCCGGGCACCACGATCGGCTCGGCCGCGAGCGCGAGCCGATCCGCGTGCGCGTCCACGTACCGCGCGATGTCCTCCGCGAGCGACGGCCACGCCGCGGCGACGCCGCAGTCGATCACCGGCAGCACCCGGTGACGCCGGCGCGGCTCCTTCGAC
>JAICEP010000740.1 GCA_025924095.1 Sorangium sp. | reverse complement strand
GTGGAGCGAGGCGGGCGCGCCGTAGGACGCGCCGCTGTTGTGCAGGGACGAGCCGGTGTTGTGGAGCGAGGCGGGCGCGCCGTAGGACGCGCCGCTGTTGTGGAGCGAGGCGGGCGCGCTGTGGGGCATGCTGGCGCCGTGGCGTGAGGCGGGCGGGCCGTGCATTCCGGCGTGACCTGCTCCCGTGTTGTGCAGGGACGACGGCGGTCCGTTCGGCGCTCCAGGGCCGGCCTGCGCCATGCTCGGGTGGCCACCGTGCGCCTGGGCGGCATCCATGACGCTCCCGCCCCGGGCCCCGGGCGCCGCCATCGTGGGGGCCTCCCACGCGGTCGCTCCGCCGGAGCCGGGCTCCGGCCCGAGCGCGGGCGCCGAGCCCCTCTCGTTCCACCTCGCGCCCGAGGGGGCCGCCGGCCGCGGCGGCGGCTCGGCCGGCGCCTCCATCGAAGCGGCGGCCGCCGCGAGCATCGGCGAGACCTGCGGCGCGCCCGCCGACGGCGAGTCCCCCGCCGCGAGGCGCCCCGACGCGAACGGCGGCGGCTCTCCGCGCAGGAGCGCGCGCATGTCCGCCTGCATCGTGCGGGCGTCCGGGTAGCGCCTGTCGCGATCGAAGGCGAGCGCCCTGTCCACGAGGGCGCACAGCCCCGGCGGCGTCTCCGGCGCGACGCTCGCGAGCGGCGGCGCCGCCATGGTCGCCATCTTCACGAGCAGCTCGGACTCCGTGCGCGCCTCGTGGATGCGCCGCTTCGCGATCAGCCGGAACATCGTCGCGCCGACGGCGAAGAGGTCCGCCCGGTGGTCGACCGAGATGCCGCGCACCTGCTCCGGGGCCATGTACGACACGGTCCCGAGCGTCGCGCCCGTCCGGGTCCGCATCGCCGTCTTCACGCCGTCGCGCATGCGGGCGATGCCGAAGTCGAGCACCTTGAGGCGCCCGGTCCGCTCGAAGAAGAGGTTGTCGAGCTTGATGTCGCGGTGGATGATCCCCTGCTCGTGCGCCGCCCCGAGCACGTCGAGCAGCTCGTCCATCAGGCGCAGCATCTCGCCCGTCTCGACGTGGCCGAGCCGCTGGAGCCGGTCGGCGAGCGACTCGCCGTCGAGGAGCTCCATCACGAGGAACGGCGCGCCGTCCTCGGCGATGTCGATGTCGCGGATCTCGACCACGCCGGGGTGGCGGAAGCGATTGACGGCCTGGGCCTCCCGCTCGAACCGGGCGCGCAGGTCCTTCGAGCGCGCGACCTCGGGGTGGAGGATCTTGATCGCCTCGCGCCGCCCGATCTTGTGGGTCGCGGCATAGACGGCGGCCATCCCGCCGATCCCGAGGAGGCGATCGATCGTCCATTTGCCCCGCAGGGTCGTCCCCACGCGCCTCTCGCAGGTCGCCCTCTCGTCGTCCATGCCCCGATCGAATGTCACAGCGTGCGGGATCGAGGTCAAGGTGAGAGCCGCGGCGAGGGCGACATCGTGACGCTTCCCCCTGCCGACGAGCCTGCCAGCGTCCCCGGCTCAATCGGGGATCGGGTACACCCCGTCGCGCACCCAGGGATCGATGGTCGGCCGGAACGCCGCCTCGGTGCGGAGCCCCGCCAGCACGGACGCGAGCCCCCACTGCAGCCGATTCACGAACGTGAAGTCCTGCGGCATCTTCGGCACGTGGGGGATGGTGGGCATCTTCTCCCCCTGCTTGAAGGCGAGCCCCCGGATGCCGCGGGTCAGGTAGGCCACGGTCTCGCGCGCCTTCTCCGGGGAGCACTTCCATGTCCCTTGCGCGCACAGCGGGACCATGAGCTCCATCGTGTAGCTCCGGTAGAGGTCCCAGCTCTCGTCGTTCGGGTCGTAGCCGAGCTCCTCCACGCAGGCGCGGTCGAACTCCTTCCAGTCCGCGTCCATGGCGGCGCGCATGTAGCGCTTCATGCCCTCCACGAGGTCGGGCGGGAGCTGCTTCACGCAGCCGAAATCGAGGATCCCGACCCGGCCGTCCTCGTGGAATCGGTAGTTGCCGGGGTGCGGATCGGCGTAGAGCCAGCCGTAGCGGAGCATCGAGCGAAAGGTGAAGCGCCAGATGGCGAGGCCCGCGCGGTTCTTGGCCTCCTGGCTGCCGCGCTCGCAGAACTCGGCGTAGCTCATGCCGTCGACGAACTCGAGCGTGATGACCCGCCTCGTCGTGAGGCTGTGGTGGATCCGGGGGATGTAGATGTCCTCGTCCCCGGCGTTCATGCGGCGGAACAGGTCCGCCATCTCGGCCTCGCGCGCGTAGTCGAGCTCGGACAGGAAGACCTTGCGGAGCTCGTCGACGGTCTGCCGGGCGTGCAGCTTCTTGGCGATGGGCGCCATCATCGCCTCGAGCATCGAGACGCTCTTCAGGTCGTTCTCGATGGCCCTGTCCATGCCGGGGTACTGCACCTTGACGGCGACCCGCTCCCCCGCTTTCGTCGTGGCCCGGTGCACCTGTCCGATGCTCGCCGCGGCGAACGGCTCGCGCTCCCACGCCGCGAACACCTCGTGCGGCGGCGTGCCGAGCTCCTGGAGGACCATCTGCTCCGCGGCCTCGGGCGACAGCGGCGGCGCCTTGTCGAGCAGCTTCTTCAGCGTGGCCTGGAACTTCTCCTCGTACCCCGGCGGCGCGAGCCCGTCGATGTAGCTCGCCATCTGGCCGAATTTGAGCGGCAGGCCCTTCATCTCGCCGAGCGTCTTCAGCATCGCCTCGGCGGTCTTCTTCACCTCCTGGGTCATCTTCCGCCGCGCCTCGGCCTCCTCCTCCTCGGTCCGCGTCGCGCCGAGGGCGCGCCTCGCGCCCTCGATGGCGAACGGGATGGTGCGGGGCGCGAGGCCGGCGAGGCGCGCCAGGCGCGCCAGCTTGGAGGTCGGCGGTTTGTCTCTGGGCTTGTCGTGGGCCATGCGGGACTGACTCGTCAGGGTAGCGTGGGTCGGCGCGGAGAGGTCAGGCGCCGATGCGGCGCTTCGGGGCCGCGCGGATCTTCGGAACCGGCCAGAGGGAGACGGTGTTCCTCAGCTGCTGAGCCTGCTCCGGGGAGATGTCCCCTTGCACATGGACCCGGGCCCGCCGGTCCTCGACCACGACCCGCACCGCGCCCCGCCCGACCGGCGCAGCGCGGAGGACGTCCGTGATGTCGTCGAGCAGGCGTTGCGGCAGCCGGCCGCGGAGCAGCCGGACGTTACGCCCCTCGACGCGCACGTAAAAGAGCTCATTCGCGCGGAGGAGGGCCACGATGAGCGGCACGACGACCGCGAGCAGGGCGAGAGGGATCAGGAAGGACATGGGGAGGCTGCCCACGACGAGCGCGCCTCCCCCAGGCTCACCGCGGGCCAGGATCGTGAACCGGTGCCGGCCGTTGTCAACGCTGGACGCGGCGGGCTCTGGAGCGCCTGCGAGCGCGGCCCGGACCGCGGGGCCTGGTCAGCGCGGCGCGCGGTGCCTACCTTAGGACCCCATGACGAGCGCCGCGCCCCAGCCTGCCGCCATCGATCCGCGCCTGGATCTGCACGACGAGATCAGCCGCCTGAAGCGGGAGAGGAACGCCGTCCTCCTGGCCCACTACTACCAGGATGGCGAGATCCAGGATCTCGCCGACTTCCTGGGCGACTCGTTGCAGCTGGCCCAGCAGGCCAAGAAGACCACGGCGGACGTCATCCTGTTCGCCGGCGTGCATTTCATGGCCGAGACGGCGAAGATCCTGAACCCGGAGCGCATCGTCGTGGTGCCCGACATGCAGGCTGGCTGCTCGCTCGCCGACGGCTGCCCCGCCGACCGCTTCCGCGCGTGGCGCGCCCGGTACCCCGGCGCCGCCGCGATCTCCTCCATCAACTGCTCCGCCGAGGTGAAGGCGGAGAGCGACTACATCTGCACGTC
>JAICEP010000739.1 GCA_025924095.1 Sorangium sp. | reverse complement strand
CACCGCGCTGATGTTCCCCCGGTGCTCGCGCAGGAGGCGGATCAGCGCCTCGCGCCGCTCCTGATCGTCCGCGCCGGGCCGCTGCCGCTCGCTCGGCGGGGCCTCGGGCCTCGAGGCCTCGGGCGGGAGGCTGCTGCGCGGGACGGCGACGGGCGGCGGCAGGTGGTCGAGCTCCACCCGGCCGCCGCCCGCGAGCACGATCGCGGTCGCCAGGCACTTCTCCAGCTCGCGGACGTTGAGCCGCCACTCGCGCAGGAGGAGCACGCGCGCCGCCTCGCAGCTCAGGGAGATCTCCCCTGCCCGGTCCGGGGCGGCGCGGCGGAGCAGGGCGGCGATGAGCAGGCCGAGGTCCTCCCGGCGCTTTCGCAGGGGCGGCAGCTCGAGCACGAACCCCGACAGGCGCGCGAAGAGATCGCCCCGGAAGTCACCGCGCTCCACCATCGCCGGCAGGTCGCGGTGCGTGGCGACGACCACGCGGAGGTCGACCTTCACCGGGCGCGTCGCGCCGACCGCCACGACCTCCGACTCCTGCAGCACGCGCAGGAACGCGGTCTGCGACGCCGCGGGCAGATCGCCGATCTCGTCGAGGAAGAGCGTGCCCCGATCGGCGCTGCGGATGAGGCCGGGCCGGTCCTCGCCCGCGCCCGAGAAGGCGCCCTTCCTGTGGCCGAACAGCTCGGACTCGATGAGGCTGTCGGGCAGCGCGCCGCAGTTGATGGCGACGAACGGCCCGGGCCGCCCCGAGAGCGCGGGGACGGCGCGCGAGACGACCTCCTTGCCGGTGCCGCTCTCGCCCTGGAGGACGACGGGGATGCTCGCGGGCGCGACGGCCCGGAGCGACGCGAAGCGCTCGGCCAGCGCGGGCGAGAAGGTGGCGAGCCCGAACGGCTGATCCGGCGCCGAGGTCGCGTCGCAGAGCGCCTCGTCGGGCGCGGCGATCTCGCGGAACAGAAAGAACGTGTGCCCGAGCTCGATCAGGTCCCCCTCGGCCAGGAGCGCGCTCCGCTGGGGCACGCCGTTCACGAAGGTGCCGTTCGTCGAGCCGAGGTCCTCCAGGCGGAGCCGGCCGCCCTCGCGCGTGATCCGCGCGTGCCGCGACGACACCCAGCCGTCCTCGAGGCGCACGTCGAGCAGCGCCCGCTCCCCCTCGGTCCGCCGGCTGATCGAGCGCACCGGGCCTCGCCCGAACCCCACCTCGTCGACCCCGTCGAGCGGCAGCCGCGCCGGCGCGTCCAGCGGCCGCTGGCACTGCAAGACGAGGAACAGGAACGGCCGCGGCTCGGCGCCCGAGCCGGCGCGCCGCTGGGTGCGGACCAGCGTCGTCGGCTCGTCGCGCGCCGCGCTCATGGCGCCGCTCTCCGCCCGCGGGAGGACGCACGCGGAGGCGGCGCCGGGAAGTCGACCTGTGCCTGCATGCCCCAGGTCGACGATCTACCATGCCCCGCCGGCCTGCGGCGCTTCATGGTGCCTCGCGGCCGTGTCGCCGGGCGCGGCGCGCCCCCGGGACGTCAGGGTCGCCTGATCGCGGTGAGCAGCGGTGTCGCGGTGATGCCGCGCCTCGAGCTCCGCCCGCCGGCCGGCCGCCGCGCGGGGCGATCAGCGATACGGCCCGTGCGGGCTCGGCGCCGCGAGCGCGGAGACGATCGCGATCGCGCGCTCGATCCGGTCCCGCCCCGTCTCGAGCTGGCCGAAGATGAGCGTGACCGCGGCCTCGTCGCCCACGACCGCCGCCGGGCGGAGCGCGGCGATCTCGCGCCGCAGCTCGTCGCCGAGGCGCTGCGCCACCCGGTCGGGCGCGTCCGCCTGCAGCTCGTAGGCCCGCGGCAGAGCGTCGTCGCCGGACGGCCCTCGGCCTCCCCTGGCCGAGCCGCGCCTGGGCCGTCGCCTCAGGGAGAATCGCTCCGAGGGCGACGCGGCGCGGGCGGCGCGGACGCGGGTGCCGAAGGCGCCCGTCTTCCCTTCCCGGCCGAACTCCACGGTGAGCCGCCTGCTGCGGTGCTCGATCTCGATGGTCATCTCGCCCTCGGACGAGGCGGCGCCGGACAGCAGCCGCCCGCCGTGCTCCTGCGAGAGCGCCCGCAGCTCCTTCGTGAGCGCCCGGCCGCGGCCGGCGACGAGCGCGGCGGCGCGGATGGCGCTCACGAGCTTCTCGGCGTCGTCCTCCAGCCCGGCGCGGAGGGCGGTGAGCCGGTGCGACTCGAGCGTGAGCTGGTAGTCGGCGGCCGCGCGGAGCGCCTCGCGCAGCGGCGGCGAGAGCCACCAGCGCGCGAGCGTCGGGATGCTGGCCTTGACGACGAAGGCGCCGTCCAGCGCCGGGTCGCCGACGTCCACCTGCCTCGCCCGGAAGGCCCCGCCGCTCGCCCGGCGCAGCCGCTGCTCGTGGACCCGGAGCCTGAGGCCCGACGGGTTCCGCGCCGAGCCGGTGATGCGGGTGTGGTACCGCACGACGGACGCGTCGCCGTGATCGATGTCGTGGTCGACGAGCAACGCGACGTTCTCGAAGACCACCGAGATCTGCATCCGGGGGTCTCCCCGCTGGCCCGGCCCTGACTTGAACTCGCCGCCGACCAGGGCCGCGGCGCGCTGCCAGATGGGCCGCGCGATCCGCCATCGGGCCTCGGCTGCCCGCCTTGCGTCCTGCCGCGCCTGCGCGAAGCACCTCGCGAGCCCCGCGATTCCCGAGAGGATCATCAGGACGAAAATGGGCTCCATCCTCCGCCATCCTATCCTCCCCGCCGGGCGCGCGCCCAGGCGTGAAGCGCCGGATTGCGGGCGCCGCGGTCGCAATCTCGAGTCCGGCGCGGCCCTCGAGAGGGCTCGGGATCTACCGGTGACCGACCGTTCGGCCCCGGGGAGCTGCGGCACCGGCGTGGCGCGCGAGCGTCGCGGTCCTGCGGGGGTGACCGCGGCGCTCCCGTCCCGCTGTGGACCTCGCGCCACCCACCGCCGCCGGCCGGCGCGCGTTGCCCTCGCGCTCGAGCGCCGGGGAGAAGGAAGCCCGGAGGGAGGACAGGGAAGTTCGATGTGGGAAAAGGAAGTTCGATGTGGAGGAGAGAGAGAGGTAAGTTCAAACGCTTCGGAGACGTCAAGTCCCAGCTGCGGGCCCTGCCCTGGGTTGACAGAACATCTCTCTATGCGATCCGGCCTCTCTGGAAAAGCGACACCGCAACAACAACTTATCTATGCATCGAAGGGGCGGCCTCCACTCAACAGCCTTCTGGAGTTGACATCCGCTATGTGAGCGTTCACATTGACGCTCGTCGGTATTCTTTTGCTTCGAACGATGAGATTTAGATCTCCACCGAGCTCCTCGGAGCGCTGAGCCTCAGCGCCGCGACGATGCCGTCCCGAGGGGGGTCGGCACGTCGGACGACAGCCCGCGCACGGGGCTCGACTCTGCCGACAACGGCTCGACCAAGGACACCTGACCGACGCGGTGGAGGAGAGGAGGTCCAACCGCTTCGGAGACGTCAAGCCCCAACTGCGGGAGCTGCCCTGGGTTGACAGAACATCTTTCCATGTGATCCGGCCCCATGGGAAAGCGACACCATATCAACGACTCATCCATGGGTCGAAGGGGCCGCCTTCACGCCACAGCCTACGACATGCCCGCTTGGGTACAGGAGAACCTCATGAGACTGCGATTTGAACGATGGCCCCTGCTGGCGACGCTCGCGCTCGGCGCGTGCGTCTCCGCCGAGCAGGTCGATGAAGACGGCTACGAGTTCGACGAACTGGCTGAAAGCATCACCATCGATACGGCGGCGACCTACACGATCGTCGGCGTCCAGAGTGGAAAATGCGTCGAGGTGGCTGGAGGCAGCACCGCTGACGCAGCGGCCTTGCAGATCGCCAGCTGCAACGGCTCGACGCGGCAACAGT
>JAICEP010000738.1 GCA_025924095.1 Sorangium sp. | reverse complement strand
GGCAGGGGCCGGTCGTGTTGAAGCGGCGCTTCACCCTGCGAGCCTTGGGCCATCGGCCCTGAAGAAGCAAGGGAGCAGCCGCCGGCCTCAAAGCGCGCGACGGGCGCGATAAAGTGAAGCGAATGGATCGGTGGTTCTGGATCGGGCTCGGCGGCGCGGCGGGGACCCTCGCCCGCTACGGTCTATCGACGTGGTGCCAGCAGCGCTTCGGCGCCGGGTTTCCGTATGGGACGCTCGCGGTCAACGTGATCGGGTCGTTCTTGCTCGGCGTCATCATGCAGGTCGCCGCGACGACGGAGCTGCTGTCGCCGACGCTCCGCCTCGGGCTGGGCGCGGGCGTGATGGGGGGGTTCACGACGTACTCGAGCTTCAACTACGAGACGCTCAAGCTCTTCGAGGGCCGCGCGTGGATGACGGGCGTGGTGAATGTCGTGGTCACCGTCGTCGGGTGCCTGCTCGCCGGTGTCCTCGGGATGGCGTTCGCGCGGCGGCTCATCGCGAGCTGAGGCGCCGGAGGGGGGCCTCGTACGATCGCGCGCGGCATACACCGCCCCGGGTCCGGGGACGGGGATCAGCCATCGGCGCCGAGGATCGGCGTCGCCTCTTCCTGCGCCGCGGGGACATCGCCCTGCGCTCCGCCTCCGCCGGACGCGGGCCTTTCTCCGCCGGGCGCGGGCTTTTCTCCGCCGGGCGCGGGCTTTTCTCCGCCGGGCGCGGGCTTCTTGGCGGAGCTGCCCGAGCGGGCCTCGAACATCCAGGCGGCCTTGTTCAGCTCGGGGACCAGGATGGTTCCATCGACCCGGCGCGCCGCCCTGAAGGCGCGGAGGATCTTCTCGATCACGATCGCGACCCTGCCGTCCTGCAGATCGAGCGCCCGCTGCGTCACCCGGCGCCCTGCGGCGATCTGGATGCTGCCGATGCCGCGCACCCGCTGCGCCGTGACCCGGAGCGCGGCCGCGCACTCGGCGCCGACGTCGTAGTCCTCGAGGACCTTCGCGTCCTGCGCCGGATCGGCCCTCCGGGTCTCCTCGATGAAGCTCGCGAGCGCCTCGAGGCCCTTGGCGAGGCTCTCGGGGGAATCCGCGCGCCCCACCACGGCGTCGACCCGGGCCATGCGGCGCGCGCCGAGCGCGTTGCGCAGGCCGTCGTAGCAGAGATCGCGCTCGCCGATGCCGTCGCGCATCGCGCTCCGCCCCTGCACCTCGAGCGCGGCCCTCGCGCCGGCGACCTCGGTCGCCGCGGCTTCGTGCGACCGCTTCATCGCCTGGAGCCTGCCCGCCTCGGCGACGAGCAGCGGCAAGAGCGCCGCGGGCATGCGCACCTTGCCGCGCTGCGCCTCGGACAGCGAGCCCAGGATCCGCCGCGCCGAGGCGACGAAATGCGGGACATCGTCGATGAGGCTCTGCGAATCGATGCGCGTCCCCTCCGCGACGAGATCCTCCTCGGGGATCCCCGCGTACGTCCGCGCGGCGAACGCGCCGTCCGCGGGACCGAGCTCCCTCGCGAGCGCGTCGAGGGTGACGGTGGTGGATGAAACGGTCAGTACCTCCGCCGGCGAGGTGGCCGGCGCGGGCTTCTTGGTCTTTGAAGTGGCCATGAGAGGAAAAGCTAAGGGAAAGCGTCGATGAAAGGAAAGCGGGCACCTCCGCCGAGCAAGATCACGTCGCGGCGATCCGTCCCGGCCGACGGGACACACCGCGCCGGGATGGCGCACGAGAGCGGCGAGGGGGCGCACCGGCGGGGCGCGGCGCGCGCGCGACGCGGGGTGGACGGCGGCACGACGGCGGACGGCGCGCGCGAAGCCAGCGCGGAGCCGCGCGCAATTCCGGTCAGGCCAGCGCACCGGCGGGCCGAGGCGCGCGCGCGGCACGGCGAGACGTGCGCGCAGGCGGGCCGAATGCGCGCACGAGGCGCGGGTGGCGCGCGGGAAGCCTGTCGCCCCCGCGCGCCGGCGACCGCGGGAACGCGCACGACGCGCCGGAACGGGCGCACGACGCGCCGGGGACGCGCGCACGGCGCATCGCGTCAGTGTCGCCCTGGCCTCCAGCCGGCAACAGCCGCGCCGCGGGCCTGCCGTCCCTGCGGAAACTCAGAGCGAGCGCTCTGCGGCGCGGAGCAGCTCGTCCCACGCGGGCACGCCGAGGGCGCCGAGGGGCCGGGCGAGCGTCGCGGCGCGCTGCGCCGCCGCACGAGCGTCACCACCGCCGGTGCTCGCGAGGCGTCTTGCGAGCTCGCGGTGCGCCGCCACGGCGAGCACGCGGCTCACGTGATCCTCGGCCGTGTCGCCGAGGAGCGCCTCGGCCTGCCGGGTGAGGTCGCGCGCGGCCGCGACGGCGCCATCGCCCTCCGGCTGGAGCGCAACTCGAAGCAGCTCGATGAAGAGCTGCGCGCGAAGGCGTGACCGCCGGTCCAGGCCCCATCGATCCCAGGCGGCGATCAAACCGCGCGCGCGCTCGAACGACGTGGAGGCGCCTCCAGGATCTCCCGTGACCATCGCGAGGAGCCCGGACGTCACCGCATGGAAGGCCTCTGCCCTGAAACCGCCTTCTGGTTCGGGCTCCCTCCAGTGCGACGGAGCCGGTGGATTCTTCGGACACCCAAGCAGCTTCGAGGCTCGCTCCTCGTTTCCACGAACGATCTCGACAAGCGCCGCAGCGACTTCGCAGCGGCGAGGGAGGCTCGCGTGTTCCTCCGGCCAAGCAGTGCCCTCGACGCGAGCTTGATCAAGCTCCCGAATCGACGCATCGAGGTTGCCGGAGAGAAACTCGAGATCCGCGATGATGATGCGCGCGATCGCACCCTCTGCCACAGGCTCATGTCGGGGAGATCCCGTGTGCGGCCTGGATTCGAGCAGCGCGGGGACCTGCTCTCGCGCCGCGGCGATCTGGCCGCGCTCGGCGAGCCGGAGAGGGCGCGATCGAGCGACGAGGGACCGAACGAACCATCGGGCGACCTGTGTAGGCGCCTCGATCCCGGCGGCGAGCGTCTGGTCGAGCTGCTCCGCGTCCTCGAGGTGACCGAGGCACCACTGCGCGAGCGCGTTGGCCCGCAGCACGCACGCTGTCACGCCCGGCGACACAGCCGCGCTGACGCCCGCACCGCCGGGCTCGACGTTGACGAGCGAAAGCGCCCGACGCCCATGGACGGCGGCTTCGGGGGCGCGGTCCTGCGCGGCGACCGCGATGGAGAGGTCCGAGAGCGCGACGGCGGTCAGCTCCGTGGAGCCGGCGTCGGCGCGCTCCAGGAGACCGACGAGGAGCTCCTCGGCAGCGTGGAAGGACCGCTCGGCGAGCATCGCATCGGCGCGGCGTAACTCCCGCTGCGCCAGGATGGACGGCTCAACGTCCGATAGCCCGCGCTGCTCGATCAACAGATCACCGGCCCAGCGCGCGGCGAGGAGATCATCAACCCAGGGCCTGACCACGAGATCGCCGCCGAAGAGCGCCAGCGGCGACACGGCGCGGAAAAGCAGCAGCGCGTCGTCGACGCGCCCGCTCACGCCCCCCGCCGCCGTCGCCGAGAGCGAGGGAAGGGCCCCACGGGCGACGCCCAAAACCGAGATGGATCCCTGCGCCGAAACCTCCAGGCCGGCTCCCCGCGCGCTCCCGTCCTCCTCGATCACGTACTCCCCGCTCCGGATCGACCACACATCCGGCGCCGCGGCCGCGAACACCGGCGCGAGCGCGGCCGGCAGCATCACCACGACCTCGCCACGTGCCGAACTCAGGACGTTGCGCTTCTCGTTCCAGAGCGAGAAGAAGCGCGCCCACGCCGCCGTGTCCCGATACGTCGCGCGCGACGCGTCGACGAGGTGGATCGCGCCGCGGAGCTCCTCAGGCGGATCGAGGAGCGGAAGCAGGACGCGATCCGCGAGCTCGCCGTCTGTGAGCGGCGTGT
>JAICEP010000737.1 GCA_025924095.1 Sorangium sp. | reverse complement strand
GGCGACCTCGTGAAGATCCTAGAGCTCCACTTCCTCGCGTTCGGTCCCTTCACGGATCTCCGGCTCGACTTCTCCTCGCCGTCGCCGGGCCTCCACGTCATCTACGGCCCCAACGAGGCCGGCAAGAGCACCGCGCTCCGGGCGATCCGCGGCCTGCTCTACGGGATCCCGCACATCACGCCCGACGACCACCTCCACCAAAAACGGGACCTCCGCATCGGCGGCCGTCTCTCGGGCCCGGGCGGTATCGCGCTCGCGATCAACCGCCGCAAGGGGCGCGGGAAGACACTGTACGACCCTGAGGACAACCCCCTTGATGACGGTGCGCTCGCGCCGGTGCTCGGCGGCGTATCCGAGAATCTCTTTCTCACCTCCTTCGGCCTCACCCATGAGGCGCTCCGGGAGGGCGGTGAGGCCCTGCTCCAGGGCAAGGGCGACGTCGGCCAGAGCCTGTTCGGCGCGGGGCTCGGTGGGCCGGGGCTGCAGCAGCTCCTCGCCAAGCTGCGCCAGGAGGCGGACGAGATCTTCACGCCCCAGGCGAGGACCCGCCCGCTCAACGAGGCGATCAAGACCTTCGAGGAGGCGCGCAACCGCGCCAAGACCGCCGCGCAGCCGCCCGCGGACTGGACGCGCAAGCGGCAGGAGATCGACGAGGCCAGGGCCGAGCAGGAGCGCGTCGACGCGGAGCTGCGCGCGCTCCGGGCGACCGACAAGCGGCTCCGGCGCGCGCTCCGCGTGCTCCCGCTGCTCGAGGCGCGGCGCGCGCTCGCCGGCCGGCGCGCCGCCCTCGGCGACGTCGTCCTCCTGCCCGAGGGCGCGCAGCGCGATCGCGAGGACGCCCAGGATCGCGCCGCCGACGCGGCCGCCCAGGCGGAGCGGCTCCGCGCCGACATCGAGGAGCTCGAGGCCCGCCACGCCGCGCTGCACGTCCCCGCGTCGCTCGCCGAGCTCGATCCGGGCGTGATCGACGGCCTCGTGACCCGGCTCGGCAGCCACCGCAAGGCCGCCTTCGACCTGCCGCGGGTCCGGGCCGAGCTCCACGGCATCGAGGAGGAGGCGCGCGCGATCCTCCGCAGGCTCGGGCGGGACGCCTCGCTCGTGGGCGGCGCCGAGCCCGAGCGGCTCGAGGCGATGCGCGTCGACGTCGCGACCGAGGCGCGCATCAAGAAGCTCGCCCGCGAGCGCGGCGCGGCCCTGGCCAAGCCGCGCGAGGTGGAGCGGCTGCTCTCGGCGCACCGCGCGCGGCGCGACGCCTGCGTGCGCCGCCTCGCCGAGCTGCCGCCGAGCGAGGACCCCGCCCCGCTCCGGGGCGCGCTCTCGCGCGCGCAGAAGCAGGGCGACCTCGATCACCGCCTCCGCGAGGCCGCCGCCGCGGCGGCGCAGCTCGCCCGCGAGGCCGGCGCGCAGCGCGACCGGCTCGGCCTCGGCCTCGGCGGCGGGTCCGGCGTGCCCGCTTCGCGGGTGCGCCTTGACGTCAGCGACGCGCCGGCGAGGCGGCCGCTCTCCGCCGTCGAGGCGAGCGCCCTGCCCGTCCCGCTCCCCGAGACGGTCGATCAGGCGGCGGCGCAGTGGGGCGCGATCGCGCGCGAGCGCGAGCGGCTCGGCGAGCGCACCGCCGAGGTCGAGGCGCGCCTGCGCGAGAGCGCGCGCGAGATCGACGCCCTCCAGCGCGCCGGCGCGGTGCCCACGGAGGCCGACCTCTCCGAGGCGCGCGAGCGCCGCGACGCCGTCTTCAAGGCGCTGCTGCGCGCTCTCCAGGCGAAGGGGAGCGCCCGCGCGGCGGCGGCGATCCACACCGCCTCGCTCTTCGATCTCGGCGCCGACGTGGCCGCCTCGCCCGGCGCCGGGCGCAGGCCGACGCTCGCCGCGCCGGGCGATGCCGCCGCGCGCGGGAAGGCCGACGAGTACACCGAGCGGGTCCGCGTCGCCGACGCCCTGGCCGATCGGCTGCGCCGCGAGGCCGACCGGGTCGCCCGCCTCGCGCGGCTGCTCGCCGACAAGGCGCGGGCCGATGCGGATCAGGCGCAGCTCACCGCGGAGCGCGCCGCGCTTTCGCGCCGCACGGAGGAGGCCGAGGCCGCGTGGCTCGAGCTGTGGCGGCCCGCAGGCGTCGCGCCGCGCTCGCCCGAGGAGATGCGCGGCTGGCTCGGCCGCCACGTGGGCCTGACCGCCACGGTCGACCGGCTGCGCGCGGCGGAGGCGGAGGCCGAGGCGCTGCGGGCCCGGATGCAGGCGCACGCCGCCGAGCTCCGCGCGGCGCTCCAGGGCGCCCGCGCCGCGCCGGGCGGCGCGGGCGGGGATGCCGCGGGCGCCGGCGTGCTCGGGCCGCTGGCGGACGCGGCCGCGCGCCTCCCGGCGCTCGTCGAGGCGGCGGAGCAGGAGCTCGCGGCCATCGAGGGCGCGGCCCGCGAGCGCCGCGAGCTCCTGCGCGAGCGCAAGGAGCTCGAGCGCGAGCTCGAGGACCTCGAGCGCGAGCGGGCCGAGCACGCGCGCGCGCTCGATGCGTGGCGGGCCGAGTGGGCGGAGGGCGTGCGGCTGCTCGGCCTGCCCGGCGACGCCTCCGCGGACGAGGCCACGGCGATCCTCGACGAGCTCGGCGCGCTGTTCCGCAAGACGGACAGCGCGGCCCACGAGCGCCGCCGGGTGCTCGGGATGGAGCGCGACGCCGCGGCGTTCGCGGCCGACGTCGCGGAGCTCGCGGCCCGGCACGCGGCGGATCTGGCCGAGCTGCCCGCGGATCAGGCCGCCGATCAGCTGATCAAGCGCCACCACAAGGCGCGCGCCGATCTCCGCGAGCGCGGCGAGATCGCGCAGCGCCTGGCCGAGAAGCGCCGCGAGCGGGACCAGCAGGAGGCGCGCCGCGCGGCCGCCGAGGCGCGCCTCGCGAAGCTGTTCGAGGCGGCGGGCGTCGCGCGCGCGGGCGACGCCGCCGCCGACCTCGCGGCGCTGTCCCTGGCGGAGGAGCGCTCGCGCGAGGCGCGCCGGCTCGACCGCGAGCTCGTCGAGAACGAGGGCAAGCTCCTCGAGGCGGGCGAGGGCGCGGGCGTCGCGGCGCTGGAGCAGGAGACCGCGGGGGTGGAGCGGGACGCGCTCGCGCTCGAGCTCGACCGCGCGGAGGAGCGGCTCGCGGCGCTGGAGGACGAGCGGCGCCGGATCGACAGGGCGCTCGGGAGCCTGGAGCAGGAGCGCGAGCAGCTCAGGGCGACGGTGGGCGCCGCGGAGGCCGCCGTGGAGGCGCAGATCTGCCTCTCGCACCTGCGCGGCGAGGTGCGCCGTTACGTGCGGGCGCACCTCGCCGCGGTGCTGCTCGAGCGCGAGATCGAGCGCTACCGGGAGCGCAACCAGGGCCCGATCCTGGCGCGCGCGAGCGCGCTCTTCCATCGCCTGACGCTGGGCGCCTTCGCCGGCCTCCGGGTGGGCTACGACGAGAGCGAGCAGGCGATGCTGCGCTGCGTCCGCGCGGCCCCGCCGCCGCCGGCGGACGCAGCGGTGGAGCCCGTGAAGGCGCCGGTGCAGCGCGAGGTGGACGTGAGCGGCCTGAGCGACGGCACGCGCGACCAGCTCTACCTCGCGCTGCGCCTCGCGAGCCTGGAGCACCACGCCCGGACGGCCGAGCCGATGCCGCTCATCCTGGACGATCTCCTGATCCATTTCGACGACGACCGCGCCCGGGCGGCCCTCGCGGTGCTCGGCGAGCTGACGGCGACGACGCAGGTGCTGTTCTTCACGCACCACGCGCGGCTCTGCGAGCTCGCGCGCGAGGCGGTGCCGGCCGAGGTGCTCCGCGAGCACCGGCTGCGGTGAGGGGGCCTCTCGCGTCGAGCGCCACCGGGGCCGCGCGCGTGTTCGCGCTCCACCGCATAGGAGTCACGGCGCGGTTAGCTTGAACTCTGGGAACCCG
>JAICEP010000736.1 GCA_025924095.1 Sorangium sp. | reverse complement strand
GCAGACGAACCTGCTCGCGCTGAACGCCGCGATCATCGCCGCCCAGGCCGGCGAGCACGGCAAGGGCTTCGCCGTCGTCGCCGACGAGATCAAGGACCTCGCCGAGCGCGCCGGCGGCAGCACGAAGGAGATCGCGGAGCTCATCAAGACGATCCAGTCCGAGTCGAAGAACGCGATCGCCGCCGTGGAGCGCGGCGCGCACAACGTCGACCGGGGCGTCGAGGTGTCGAACGAGGCCGAGCGGGCCCTGAAGAAGATCCTCGAGAGCTCGCAGAAGTCGACCAACATGGTGCGCGCCATCGCCCGCGCCACGGTCGAGCAGGCCAAGGGGTCGAAGCAGGTCACGGACGCGATCGGCCGCATCGCCGAGACGGTGCAGCAGATCGCGGCCGCCACGGCGGAGCAGGCGCGCGGCTCGGAGCTCATCATGAAGAGCGCCGAGAAGATGCGGACCATCACGCAGCACGTGGAGCGGTCGAGCCAGGAGCAGGCGCGCGGCGGGCGCCAGATCACGAGCGCGATCGAGCAGATCTCGAACATGGTCCACAGCCTCAACGCCTCGCACCGGAGCCAGACGCGCGGCGGCGAGCAGCTGGTCGAGGCCGGCAAGCGCATCGAGGAGGCGGCGCGGCAGCAGGATCAGGCCGTGCGGCAGCTCGTCAGCGCCGCCGAGCGGATGCGTCGCACGGCGGCGATTTGACCCTTCGCCGCCCTTCCGCGCAGAGGCAGCGTCGATGGCGTTGACGATCGTGGTGCTGGCGCCCGCCGGAGCGGGGAAGGAGGGCGGGGGCGAGCTCTCCCTGACCCTGGACGCGCCCCGCATCATCCTCGGCCGCGCGGAGGGCTGCGAGGTCCGCCTCCCCGACGCGACCGTGAGCCCCCGGCACGCGTCGATCCGGCAGCGCGGCGCCGCCTACCTGCTCCTCGACGAGGGCAGCGACAACGGCACCTACCTCGGCAAGACCCGCATCGCCCCGCGCACGGCCATGCCGCTGCGCACCGGCGACCGCATCCGCATCGGCCGCGTGTGGCTCGCGCTCCGGATCGAGGCGGCGGTCCCGCAGGGAGCCCCGGCCGCGGCCGCCAGGGAGCTCGCCCTCGAGCTGGTCGCCCGCGGCCTGGCGGCTCAGGACGAGGATCCCACGCCGCGCGTCCTCGTCGTCGACGGCCCGGACCAGGGCCGCGTCCTGCGCCTTCCGGAGTCGGCGCGGCCCTACTTCGTCGGACGCGCCAAGGACACCGATCTTGGCCTCGACGACCCGGACGTCTCCCGCCGCCATGTGGCCATTACGCGCAGGGGCGATCAATTCTCAGTTCAAGACCTCGGATCGCGCTCCGGCGCCTCGCTCGACGGCGTTCCGGTGCCTCAGTTCGATACGATCTGGCGTCCTGGACAGGTGCTCGCGATCTCGGCCGATCGGCTCGTATTCGAGCATCCGGCCGCCGAGGCGCTCGCCGAAATCGAGCGCAGCCCGTGCGAGCCGCTCCGTCCAGACGCGGTGTTCGAGCCCCCTTCGGCCGAAGAGCCCGCTGCGCATTCCACGCCGACGCCTCCGCCTGCCTCCGTGAGCACGTTATCGCCGATTTCGCGGCCTACTGCGGCGGCTCCTCGCGTCGCGCAGGGCGGCGGGTGGGGGTTCACGGAGGCGCTCATTGCGTTGCTCGCGCTGGGTGTGCTGGGTCTCAGCATTGCAGGCCTGATGTGGATGCTTGGACGCGGTTAGCGTCTTGACGTCGCGCGCGCGCAGAGGTCGAAGAGCGCAGTCCCGGAGGGTGCGCATGCGTGCGATCCGAATGAGCGCTGAAGGCGAGATCGAGTACACCGAGGCGGAGCTGCTGGCGGAAGGGATCGGGTGCGGCGCGTTCGACCCGGGCGCAGCCGCGCTTGTCTTGCAGCACATCCATGCGGAGCGTGGATGGACGGACCACGAGGAGGTCCGCCGCGACACGAGCAATCCTCGCGACGAGGCGGAGAGCGCGCGGGAGGCGGACGAGCATTGCCATCTGGGCGACGAGGTGCGGCTGTTCGTCGAGGGGCACGGCCTTTACGACATCCGCTGCATGGACGACGAGTGGCTGCGGATCTGGGTCGGCGCGGGCGATCTCGTGGTCGTGCCGGCGCGGCGTTACCACCGCTTCGTGGCGAGCAAGGCCGCGGCGCTCCGCTACCTGCAGCCGTTCGGCGGCCGCCACCTGCTCATGCAGCTCTACCGCGTGTCCGACGATCGGACCCGCGCCTTCTGATCTGGAGGCCCCCGATGGCGCAGCCTTACCGTCTCGTCACGTCCGCGACTCGGATCCCTGTCCCTGGCGGCAAGCTGATCGAGGAGCTCTTCGGCCGGGTGAACACCGGCACGGACGGCTTCAGCCTGGCGCATATGGTGGCCCCGCCGGGGTGGAGCGAGCCGGCGCAGACGCCCTCGTTCGGCGAGCTGACGCTCATGATCCGCGGCCGCATGCGGGTCGAGATCGCGGGCGAGACGGTCGACCTCGCTGCCGGCCAGGCCATCTGGACGGAGCCTGAACAGCGCGTCCGCTACAGCAACCCGTTCGACGAGGAGAGCGAGTACTTCGCCCTCTGCATACCGGCCTTCGCGCCGGACCTCGCGCGGCGCGACGCCGGGTGAGCTGCGCCGCGCGGCGCGAGAGCGCGAGCGGCGCAGATCCTGGATCCCCGGTGCGCGCCGAGCGCGTACTATGTCCTATGCTCTTCGATCCCGCCGAGTTCCGGAAGGTGCTGGGCCAGTTTGCGACCGGGGTCACGCTCGTGACCACGGTGCAGGACGGTACGCCGCAGGCGATGACGGTGAACTCGTTCAGCGCCGTCTCGCTCGACCCGCCGCTCGTGCTGTTCTGCGCGGACCGGCGGTCGCGCACGAGCGCGGTCATCGAGGCGTCGGGGGTCTTCGCGGTGAACATCCTGCGGGAGCAGCAGCGGGACATCTCGGACCTGTTCGCCGGCAAGGGGACGGACCTCGATCGGCAGGCGGTGCTCACCGAGGCGCACGTGGCCGACTCCGGCTGCCCGATCCTCAAGGACGTGCTCGCCTTCATCGACTGCAAGGTGGAGCACGCGTACGACGGCGGCGATCACATCATCTATGTCGGCCGCGCGCTCTCATCCGGCCGGGGCGAGGCGGGCGCACCGCTCCTGTATTACCGGGGCACGTACCAGGCGCTCGACGACGTCTGGCGGTGGCGTGATCGGTACGCCGCGAAGGAGCAGGCGACCCCGTTCCACGAGCTCGTCGACTTCTTCGATCGCATGCAGGCCGAGGGCCCTTATGCGACGCTCGTCGACGAGCTCGTCACGCTTGTCGATCCGGGCGTGGAGGATCGGTGTCTCGACCTCGGCTGCGGCACGGGCCGCCTGACGCGCGAGATGGGGCGCCGGTGCCACGAGGCGGTCGGGATCGACGCGACGGCGGCGATGGTGGAGCGCGCTGCGCAGCGGGCGAAGGCGCTCGGCCTGGACAACGTGACCTTCCGGGAGGCGCTCGCGACGCGGCTCCCGTTCCCCGACGCCTCGTTCGACGTGGTGACCTCGTCGAACCTGCTCCTGCACGTGCCCGAGCCGGGCCCGGTGCTGGCTGAGGCGGCGCGCGTGCTCCGCCCGGGCGGCCGCGTCGCGCTCCTGGAGCCTGCGCCGGGGATGAGCCGCGTCGCGATGGCCGGCTACCTGCGCAGCCACCGGTACAACCCGTCGACGGCCCACGCGCAGCGCGCGTGGGGCGCACCGGCGGGGGCCACCAACCCCCCCACCCCGGACCGGCGCCGCGCCCAACGGTGCGGCGCGGGGGTATCTACTGCTCTCCCCGGGCCTCTCTTTGGGGGGGTGCGCGGGTCGGGGGTGGGGGGTTTGGTGCCCGCGGCGGGGTCGCCCCCCGGTCGACGGGGGGGGGCCGTCGACGGGTT
>JAICEP010000735.1 GCA_025924095.1 Sorangium sp. | reverse complement strand
GGACTACTGGGGTGCTCGCGAGCCGTCAACGGGCCGGCGTGCGGCCGTGGGGGCCGGACGATCGACCGCTCTCGCGCGCCCGATGAGCCGAGCGCGGCGACCCCCCGGAGGTTACGCGGAGGCCCGCTCGATGAGGTCGGCGGCGACGGCCGTGCCATCCACCGCCACGGCGCCGGCGAGCGCGGCCGCGCGAGCAACGACCCCCTGATCGAGGGCGCCCCCCAACGCGGCCAGGAGGGACTCCGCGCTCAGCGCTCCACGAGCCACGGACGTCCCGATCCCGAGCGCCCGGACGCGCGAGGCCCAATAGGGCTGATCGGCGAACATCGGGACGATCACCTGCGGGACGCCCGCGCGCGCCGCGGTCGTGGTCGTACCCGCCCCGCCGTGGTGCACAACCGCGGCGACCCTCGGGAACAGCGCCTGCTGGTTGACGTCGCCGATCACAATGCAGTCGGGGGCGTCGTCGACCCGACCGAGCTCGGCCCACCCCTGCGACAGGACGAGGCGGCGCCCCGCAGCCCGCACGGCCTCGATGACGATGCGGCCAGTCTGCTGGTCCGCAGGCATGCTGCCGAAGCCGACGTAGACAGGCGCCTCGCCGGCGGCGAGGAACGCTTCCAGCTCGGGTACGAGCGGCGTCTGATCGGGAAGGAGCCAGGCTCCCGTCTGCGTGGGCTTCAGGCCGGGAGTCGCCGGCAGCGGCCCGAGGACCGGGTCCGCCGCGAGCCACGGAGCCTCGCCCAGGATGTGGCTGCGAGCATCGCTCAGCGGACCCAGGCCCCGTCGCGTCCGATTGTCGTTGAGCCGCTCGAGAATGCGCTCGTTCCAGCTCCGCGATTCGTCCTGCCAGCGCCGGAGGTTGGACTCCGGGTCACCCCCGGGCTCCCCGCTGGGCGCATGATCCGGCGACGGCAGGGCCACCGGCGCATACACGGCGACCACGGACGGGATGCCCAGCCGTTCCGCGATCGACCGTGCGGCGTACTGGTGCTCTCCGCCGGCCACGATCACGTCGCACCCCTCGGCGGCCAACGCGGTCGCGTCGAACTGGTCTCTCACGAGGTGCTCGACCAGGGCGCGGATCTGCTCCGGCGTCGGCAGGGAGGCCTGCGCGGCGGCGGCCCCGCTCGGTTGACGCATCGCGATTCCGATCGGGGCCGCCGTGAAGCCCAAGCCGCCCACCCAGTCAATGAAGTTCGGCGGAACGCACAGCCTCACGTCGTGCCCCCGACGCCGCATCTCGGCGGCCAAGGCAACTACAGGTTGCACGTCACCGCGCGTCCCCACTCCCGTCAGCAATATCCGCATCGTCTCTCTCCCTTCCACCACGCGCGTCGCGTGGATGTCGGACGACGACGATGGCACCGCGGATGCGATTTTTCATCGGAGCAGCGCCAGATTAGGTTATACATGCTGGAACGGCAGGCGGGGCGAGGACGCCAGTACCGCGCATCATCCGTTCAGGCCGAAAGGGCCGGAGGCGCGCCGCTATCGGGACGGCCGGGCGTCACGCAGGCCCCCCGCAAGCGCACTTTGTGCTTCATGGTGGCGTCCCTGGCTGCGTTCCTTGTCGCGTTCTACGCGGGCGAGGACGGCGTGATGCACAGCAAGCGGGCTCGCTGGGCTGCGGAGGTCGGAGCGCACCAGCATTCGGTCATCTCCGAGGAGATCGGTAAGCACATCGAGGCAGCGAGACCCCTCATCGAGCTCCTGACAACACAGCCGCAGATGCTGACGGCCATCATCGAGAACGCTCTCCGCGAGGCCCTCCTGAACAGCGACATCGGTCGAGAGTCGAGCGGAGGCCTGCTACAGCCGAAGGCGGTCAATCTGATCGGAGGCGTCATCTCGCAGGCCTCGCGCTGGCTAACGCCAGCTCACTTCGGCTGCGTGGCTGGCAACCTGAACAGCGATCGCAGCGCGCGCTCGCCATCGCGATCCCCGCGGCCCTATCCTGAGCGCCATGCCCACGATCCAGAGCACCGCCGAGATCGACGCCGCTCCCGACGAGCTCTTCGCGCTGTCCCAGGACTACGATCTCCGGCTCGAGTGGGACCCGTTCCTCCGCGAGATGCGCTACCGCGACGGCGCGACCGAGCCGGCCGTCGATGTGCGGGTGTGGGTGCGGGCGAAGAACGGGCTGTCCATGGAGGCCCGTTACATCACCCTGAACCCGCCGGAGCAGGTCGCCATCACCATGGTCGACGGGCCGCGGATCTTCCGCCAGTTCTCGGGCGCGTGGCTCTTCAAGGCGCTCTCGCCGCGGCGGACCCGCGTCACCTTCCGTTACAATTTCACGGCGCGCCCGCGGGTCCTCGCGCCGGTGCTGGAGCCGGTGATGGCGGCCGTGCTGAAGCGCGATGTCGAGAAGCGCCTCGCCGGGCTCAAGGCCAGCGCCGAGACGACGGACATCCTGCAGCGCCTGCTGCGCCGCGGGACGACAGCGGCGGCCTGACCCGCCTACCTGAACCGCGCCTCGCTCTCCGGGGTCGACCCGAGCCGCGACAGCGCCTCGCGCGACGCCGCCGCCTCGGGATGGCGCAGGCGCCCCCGCAGCGCCGCCGCCTCGGCGAGCAGCTCCCGCCCGCGCGGCACGTCCCCCTCGCGCGCCGCCGCCACGCCCGCCCAGTGCAGCGCGTCCGCCCTCGCCCACGCGTCCTCGCCCGCCCACGCCACCGCCGCGTCGGCGAGCGCCACCGCAGACGCCGCCTGCCCCGCGCCGCGGGCCAGCGCGCACCGCGCGGCGACCACCGCGAGCCGCGCGCGGAACGGGCCGAACCCGCACGCCTCCGCGACGTGCAGCCCCTCCAGCGCCTGCCGCGCGCCGTCGTCGAGCCGGCCGCGCGCGAGCGCGAGCCGCGCCGCGAGCTCGTGGCACCGCAGCGCGACCTCCACCTCGCCCGTCGCCGAGGCCCAGCGGCGCGCCTCGACGAGGTGCGCCTCGGCCGACGCGACGTCGCCGTCGCCGTCGCCGCCGCCGTCGAGCAGCGCGAGGCCGAGCAGCGTGTGGCCGTGCGCCACGTGCCCCTCCCAGCCGCGCCGCCGGCACGCCGCGAGGTTCCGCTCGGTGGCCTCGCGCGCCTCGTCCCGGCGCCCGAGCGCGAGGGCGTGCTCCGCCTCCCAGAGCGCGCGGCGCGCCACCGGGGCGTCGCCCATCGCACGCAGGAGCGCGAAGCGCTCGCCCGCCGCGTCGACCTCGCCGAGATCGTGCAGCACCGCGCCGAGCAGCGCCAGCGCGCGTACCGCGTGGGCCTGATCCGCGGCGCGCGCGACGCTCCCGGCGATCCCGGCGATCCCGGCGATCTCCGCCGAGCGCTCCAGCAGGCGGCGCGCCTCGGTCAGGTTGCCCCGCAGCCGCTCCGTGTACGCGAGCGTGCGCAGGCCGGTCGCGAGCGGCGCGGGGTCGGCGAGCGCCCCGGCGATCTCGTTGTGCGCCTCGTAGCAGGCGCAGGCGAACGCGAGATCACCGAGCGCGCCCGCGTAGAGGCCCGCGTCGTACGCGAGCGACGCGCGCACGCGCGCGGGCAGCGAGGCCGGCATGCCGCGAGGATCGTCGCCGCCGGCGAACGCGCGCAGGAGCCGGGCGCCGCGCGCCATGTCGCCGAGCTGGAGCCCGAGGTGCGCGAAGCCCCCGAGGCCGAGCGCGTAGATCTCGTACGCCTCGGTCGCGCGCCCGGCGCCGAGCAGCTCGGTGAGGATGGCCTCGTACGCGTCGACCGCCCGGCGCTCCCGCGGGGCCCGGCGCGGCGCCTCGTCGAGGCGCGGCGGCGGCGCGGCGCTCCCGGCGGCGTGAATGCGATCCGGCGGCACGCCGAGCAGCGACTTGAAGTGCTGCCGCACGAACGGGTGCGTCGAGTGGCAGAGCTCGCCCTGCCGCGCCGCGAACACGAGCCCCAGACGCTCGAGCCGCGCGAGCCCGCGG
>JAICEP010000734.1 GCA_025924095.1 Sorangium sp. | reverse complement strand
TGAAGCGGGCGCTCGGCCGCGACAAGCACGCCCCCTGAGGCCGAACATGAACCGCGAGCTCGTCTCGCTCCTCCTCGTCGCAGCGCCCGCCCTCGGCTGCTCCGCGCCCACGCCACGGCCAGCGGACGCCGCCCCCGGAGCGGCCGCCGCCCCCGGAGCGGACGCCGCCCCCGGAGCGGACGCCTCCCGGCCGCCCCCGGAGCGCCCGGACGCCGCGCTCGACGATCCCGCGCGCCTCGAGAGCCGGTCCCGCCCGGGGGCGCGCGCCGTGCCACTCGAGGAGCTCTTCCGGTCGGTCTCACTCGAGGGGGCGTGGGCGTCCCCCGACGGGAAGAGCGTCGTGTACAGCGGCAACGCCAGCGGCCGCTACAACCTCTGGATCACGGACGTGGAGAGCGGTGCGGCTCGCCCGCTCACGAGGAGCGAGCAGCGCCAGACGAAGCCCGCCTTCTCCCCGGATGGCGCCTGGATCGCGTTTCAATCGGACACGGACGGCGACGAGCAATGGGACCTGTTCGTCGTCCGGCCCGACGGCACCGAGCTCACCAACGTCACGGCGACCCCCGACGTCGCCGAGTCCGGCGCGCGCTTCTCCCCGGACGGCAAGACGATCGCCTGCATGGTGCGGCCCAGGACGTCGCCGTCGTCCGAGATCGCGCTCCTCGACGTCGCCACCCGGCGCCTCCGTCCGGTGACGACCGGCACGCGGCCCGGGCTCAGCAACATCGCCCCGGTGTTCTCGCGCGACGGGAAGCGCCTCGCGTACACCGAGTCCGACGGCGCGCGGAAGAACAGCAATGTCTACGTCGTCGACCTCGCCACCGGGGCGCGCACGCTGGTCACGCCGCACGAGGGAGAGCGCTCCTACCTCGCCGTCGACTTCTCCCCCGACGGCGCGAAGCTGCTCCTCGGCTCGAACGCAAGGAACGGGCGCGACGGCGTCGCCGTCCTCGATCTCGCCACGAACGCGCTCGACTGGATCGTGAGCGATGAATGGTCGAACCAGCCCGGCGCGTTCTCGCCGGACGGGCGCTTCGTCACGTTCTCTCACAACGCCGATGGCAACGCGGATCTCGCGATCGTCGATCGGAGCACCGGGGCCGTCCGCACGCTGCCCGCCGGAAAGGGGTCCAACGAGGTCCTCCCCGCGCCCAGCGCGTTCTCGCCCGACGGGTCCCGGCTCTTCTTCTTCCACGAAGGCCCTGACAGCCCCCGCGGGGTGTGGGTCCACGCGTTCGCGACGGGGGCGTCCCGCCAGGTGACGCGCGCGCTCTCGGAGCGCATCGACCCTGCGGATCTCGTGCACCCGGAGCTCGTGCATTACCGGAGCTCGGACGGTCGATTCACGATCTCCGCGTTCGTCTATGTGCCCTACAACCTGCCGCGCGACGGGCGCAGCGCCGCGATCACCTACGTGCACGGGGGCCCGACGTCGCAGTTCGTCAACAAGTGGAACCCCGGGATCCAGCACCTCGTCCACCAGGGATACGTGGTGATCGCGCCGAATTTCCGCGGCTCGACGGGCTATGGCGACGAGTTCGCGTTCGCGAACCGGTTCGACTGGGGCGGCGGCGACCTCGACGACGTGCGCGACGCCGCGGCGTGGGTGGCGCGCACCGGGTTCGTCGATCCGAAGCGCCTCGTGATCATGGGCGGGAGCTACGGCGGCTACATGGCCCTGATGGCGGTCGCCAAGCAGCCGGAGAGGTGGGCCGCCGCCGTCTCCATCGTCCCCTTCGTGAACCTCTTCACCGAGTTCGCGACCGAGGACCCGGAGCTGCGCGAGTACGACCGGTTCATGATGGGCGATCCCGAGGAGAACCGCGCGCTCTGGCTCGACCGGTCGCCGATCCATTTCGTCGATCGCATCCGCGCGCCGGTCCTGCTCCTCGCCGGGGGCAAGGACCCGAGCGATCCGCCCACCGAGGCCATCCAGATGGCGGAGGCGATCCGCAAGCGCGGCGGCGTCGTGGAGCTCACGATCTACCCGGACGAGGGGCACATCTTCTCGAAGACCGAGACGCGGATCGACGCCCAGCGGCGCATTGCTGGGTTCCTGCAAACTCACGTGCAAACGCACGTGCAAGAGGGCGCACCGCCGCGGTGATCAGCCCTGTCCCGGCCGCACCAGGGCCGCGAGCAGCCTGTCGAGGGCCGCGGCCGGGTCGGCGCCGAGGCCGACGTGGACGCGCGAGGGCTGGACGATGGTGCTGGCCGGCGACACAACCCAGCCGAAGCGCTCGGCCTGGGGGAGCCCGGCGACGTGCCCGCACGCCGGATCGCCGGCGCAGACGCGGCGGATGAAGTCGAGGTGGCCGCGGACCGCCTCGAGGTCGAGATCGGGCCAGAGGGCGAGCAGGCGCCGCTCGTCGGGCTCGAGGCGCGCGTCGAGGAAGCCCCGGGCGCGGCAGAAGAGGACCACCCCGACGTTGACGCGCTCGCCGCGCTCCACGCGCGGGACCACGCGCAGCACGGCGTAATCGAAGGGGTCGGCCCCCGCGCGGGCAGGCGGAGGGCTAGCGCCGGGCTCGAGCATCGAGCGCCTCCTCGACGAAGCCCCGCGGCGACGCGAGGCGGCGGGTCAGGTAGGCGGCATACGCCGCGCGCCGCGCCTCCGCGACCGGCGCGGCCTGCGGCCCGGGCTCGTCGACCGGGTCGGACGAGAACGCCGAGCGCCGCTCTCCGGCGAGCCGGACCGGGGGCGCCTGCTCGACGAGCCACGCGTCCGGGATCGCGGCGACGATCTCCGCGATGCGCTCGGGCGTGAGCCGGGCGCTCAGCGCGGCGTCGGCCGCGGCGAGGTCGCCGGCGAACGGCAAGAGGACGTGGTTGCCGATGAGCGGGAAGCGGTCGGGGGCGTCGGCGAGCGGATCGGTCGCGTCGGTCCAGGCGTGGTGGACGTAGAGCGCCGCGCCGTGGTCGATCAGCCAGAGGCGGCGGTGCCACAGGAGCAGGTTGGGGTTCTTGGGCGTCCGGTCCACGTTGCTCACGAAGGCGTCGAACCAGACGACGGCCGCCGCAAGCCCGGGGTCGAGCGCCGGGCCGGCGAGCGGATGGAAGGCGAGCGACCCGGGCAGGTAGTCGAGGGCGAGGTTCAGGCCGGCGCTCACCGCGAGCAGGTCCGAGAGCTCGGGGTCCGGCTCGGCGCGCCCGAACGCGGGGTCGAGCTCCATGAGCACGATCTCGGGCACCGGCAGCCCGAGCGCGCGCCCGATCTCCCCCGCGACGAGCTCCGCGATGAGCGCCTTCGGCCCCTGGCCGGCGCCGCGGAACTTCAGCACATAGAGGCCGTCGTCGTCGGCCTCGACGAGGGCCGGCAGCGACCCGCCCTCACGGAGCGGGGTGACGTAGCGGGTCGTGCGGACGGTTCGGATCATGCGGGACCTTGGCGACATGGCGGACTGCGCCCCCCGGGTCAGGCGGCGGTAGTTGACGACATCTCGGCGCTCGATGCCAGCGCGTCGCCGCCGCGCGCTGGTCCGGCGGCTCGCGAGGCGACGCCGCGGCCAGCACCGACGACAGCAGGCGCGCATTTACGTGAATACGTGAAACGGGGAGGCTGGGTCGAGCTGGGTCGCACCGGAAAGCGCGCCCTCGATGCTCGATGAGGCCGGCCGGCCGGGCGCTCGCTCCGCGCCGCTGCGCGAGCGCGCGCGCCGCAGGCCGTCCTGGCTCACTCGCCGAGGTGATCCAGTCTCGAGCCAGGCACGGTCTGGTAGTCACCGAGCAGCAATCCATCCAGCTCGGTCGTGAACTCGAACGGACCGATCACATGAATGACCTCGCCGCTCGCGCCGCCGGCGCCGCCCGCGCCGCGCGCGCCGCCGGCGCCGCCCGCGCCGCTCGTGCCACCGGCGCCGCCCTCGCCGCTCGGGCCCCCGGCGCCGCCCTCGCCGCTCGGGCCACCGGCGCCGCCCGCGCCGCTCGGGCCACCGGCGCCGCCCGC
>JAICEP010000733.1 GCA_025924095.1 Sorangium sp. | reverse complement strand
TCTTGTGGAAGAGCGATCTGGCGGGGGTTGCCTCGGACACGCTGACCTCGATGGAAGGCGGGCGCCGCCGGTGTATGGGATGCCCCGGGTGACGTCAAGGTGAACGCAGTCAACGCTTCGGGCCGATTTTCCGCTGCCTCCGGCGCATCGACCGAGCGCGCGAAGGCCGGGCGCGCCGCGCGACGACCGCTGCGCGCGCGTGTGCCGGCGATCACGAGCGCGGCGCTGCTCAAGCGTGTGTCCGCGATCACGAGCGCGGCGCTGCTCGCGCGTCTGCCGGCGATCGCGAGCGCGGCGCTGCTCGCGCTCGGGGCGGCGATCACCGTCGTCGGCTGCGGCGCGCAGGACGGCGCGGCGGCGATGAGCCCGGCGCTCGGCGGGTCGCCCGCGGCCCAGGCGGAGCTGCACCGCATCCTCTCGCGCTTCGAGAGCGGCGCGCGCGCGGAGCGCATCGCGCTCGAGCCGGAGCTCCTCGCCTTCCGCGACCGCTACGCGGGCGACGATCTCGCGCGCGTCGCGGCCGCCCACCTCGCGTGGCTCGCGCTGGAGCGAGGGGACCTCCGCCGCGCCGAGGCGCTCGCGGCCGAGGTCGAGGCCGGGGGGCCGGGCCCGACCGCGGACCTCGCGCGCGTGCTCCGCGGCGCGGCGCTCCGGCGCGCCGGCAAGCCGAGGCCCGCCTTCGGGGTGCTGCGCCCGCTGGTGAGCAAGATGATCGACGCGTACGTGCGCTCGCTCCTCAACGAGGAGGTCACGGCCGCCGCGATGGAGGCGGGCGCGTGGACGCAGGCGGTCGAGCTGATGAGCGTCTGGCTGCGCGAGGCGGACGACGACGACCGCGCCGCCGTCCGGGCGCAGATCGGGGCGCTCCTGCGCAAGGTGCCCATCGCTCACCTCGTCAGCGCGATGCGCGCCGGCCAGGCCGCCGGCGAGGTCGTGGACCCGCAGGTCGACCTGCGCTCGCTCGTCGCCGAGCGCCTCGCGATCGTCGCCCGCGAGCGCCGCGACGTCGCGCTCGCGAAGGAGCTGCTCGACCGGGCCGGCGCGCTGCTCGGCAGCCAGGGCGACGCGATCTCGGAGCTCGCGGCCGGCGCGGGGACCGCGCGCGTCGAGCCCCCCACGGTCGGCCTGCTGCTCTCGACGCGCACCTCCGAGTCGCGCCGGCGGGGCGTCGAGATGGCCGCCGGCGTGGCGCACGGGCTCGGGCTGCTGCGGCCGGGGTCGGACGCGCGGCTCGTGAGCCGCGACGACGGCGGCGAGGGCAGCATCGACGAGGCGCTGAGCAGCCTCACCGCCGAGGGCGCCGCGGTGCTCATCGCCGGCTCGGATCGAGATCAGGCGACCGCGGTGGCGAGGTTCGCGCGGGCGAACGCGATCCCGGTGCTGCTCGTGCACCCGCCGGAGCCGGCGGCGCTGGACGGGGCGTTCGTCTTCGTCGTGGGCGAGGAGCCCGCGAGGGGCATCGAGGTGCTCGCCGCCGCGCTCGCGGAGCGGGGCGCGAAGCCGGCGGCGCTCGTGGGCGGCGAGGCCGCCGGGGGCGCTCCGGCCGCGGCGCTCGCCGAGCGCGGCGTCGCGCTCGCGCTGCCCTGCGACGGGACCTTCGATCCGCGCGCCCTCCGGCCGCCGGCCATCCGAGGGGTGATCCTGGCCGGGGACGCGCCCTGCGCAGAGCAGGCGCTCCGCGCCGCCCCGCGCACGGTGACGATCGCGCTCGGCTTCGAGGCGGCCGTGCCGCCGCCGCCGGGGTCGCTCGTCGCGACGGCGGGGCTCTTCCCGTTCGTCGCGGCGCCCTCGGGCGCGCCGGCCGCGCTCGGGGTGTGGCTCGCCACCCACCCGTCGCCGCCGAGCTTCTGGGCGGCGCTCGGGCGCGACGCCGGCGTCCTCGCCTGGGCCGGCGTGCAGCGGCTGCCGAAGACGGGCACCGAGGACCCGGCCGAGGTGAAGGCGCGGCGGCTCGCGGCGACGAGCGCCGTGAGCCGCGCGACGGCCGAGCTCTGGACCACGACGGCGACCGGCTTCGGTGGAAAGCGCGTGCTGCCGAGGGGGGTCGCGTACCGCGAGATCGAGAGAGCGCGATGAGCGGAGCGAGCCGCCGGACCGCCGCCTGGCCGCCGCGCAGGGCTCGCGCGTGGCGTGGAGAGCGTGCCGCCGCGTCGTCCTGGGGCTGCTCCGGCGTCCCGGCGGGCGTAGCATGGCGCCGCATGATCCGCCGAGCCCTCTCCTGTGCCGCCGCCGCCGCGCTGACGGCGCTCGCCCCGGCCGCGTTCGCCGACCGCGTGGCGGTGCTCCCCGCGCGCGGAGGCACCGACGAGGCCGCCCGGAGCGCCGCCCAGGCCGAGATCGCGCGCGGGCTCGCCGCCCTCGGCCACACCCCGGTGCCGGACGGCGCGGTGGCGGCCGCGCTCAAGGGCGTCGCCGACGGCATCGCCGACACCACGGACGAGTACCGCGCCGTGGGCGCGCGGACGGGCGCGGACTGGATCCTGAGCGGCACCGTCGAGCCTGCGGTCACGACCTCCCGGGTCGAGCTCACCGCGTATCTCGCCTCGACGGGCCGGGTCGAGTCGGTCGCGCGGGAGGTCGACCGGGGTAAGGAGGCCCAGCAGACGCAGGAGATGCTGGCGGTGCTCCTCCGCCCCGAGGGCGTCGGCGTCGGCGAGCTCCCCTGGGAGCGCCCCGCGGGCGCCACGCCGGCGGGCGCGCCGCCTCCTGCCGCGCCCCCGTCCGCGGGCGGGGCCGCCGTGCTGCCGCCGGTGCCCCCGCCGCCGCCGGCGCCGCCCGCGAAGGAGGTGCAGATGGCGTACCCGCTCGGGCCCGAGCGCGTCTGGCCTGCGTACTCGGGCGGGCGCCGGCTCGCCCTCTCCGCGTCGCTCGGGGCCGCCGTGGCGGCGGCGCGCCTCCCGGGCGCGAGCGGCAGCGCGGCCTCGCTGGTCGGCACGGCGCGCGTGGCCTACGCGGTCTCCGATCGCGGGCTCGAGCTGTTCGCCGGCGGCGGCGGGAACCTGGCCGGCCCGTTCGCCGCCTGGCTCGAGGGCGGCGCGCGCCTGATGCTGACCCCCAGCCTGACGCCCGAGGGCGGCGCGTGGCGCGCGTTCCCGCTCCACATCGGCCCCGCGCTCCACGCCGGCGCCTTCTTCCGGTCGGGCGCCGGCGTCGTGGGCCCCGGCGGCGCGACGTACCGCGGCGACCTCGAGGTGCGCCCGGTGATCGGGGCGTCGCTCGACGTCGTGCTCGCGCTGAGCTCCTCGGTGCAGCTCGAGGCCCAGCTCGGCAATCTCCGGTGGGTCCCCGCAGGGGACGGCTCGCTGCTCCTGCTCGGCGCGACGCTCGGCGCGGGGGCCCGGTTCTGACGCATGCGCATCGAGCTGCCGAGCCGCCGCAGCACCATCCGCCTCGCGCGCGCGCTCGCCGGCCGCCTCGCGGGCGGCGATCTGGTGGTCCTGGCCGGCGACCTGGGCGCCGGGAAGACGTTCTTCGCCCGCGCCCTCTGCCGCGCGCTCGGCGTGCCGTCGGAGCTGCCGGTCACGAGCCCGACCTTCACGCTGGTCCACGAGCACGACGGCCGCGTCCCGATCGCGCACGCCGACGCCTACCGCCTCGGCGGCGCGTCCCCTGCGGAGGGCGCGCGCGGCGCCGCGGACGAAGAGCTCGCCCAGCTCGGGCTGCGCGAGCGCCGCGCGGAGGGGGCGCTCGTCGTGGTGGAGTGGGGCGAGCCGTTCGTGGAGGCGCTCGGCGGCGACGCGCTCCTGATCCACCTCGCCGCCCCCGAGGACCCGGGCGCGCCGGGGCGCGCCGCCGAGATCAGGGCGACCGGCGCGCGGAGCGGCGAGGTGCTCGCGGCGCTCGAGGTCGAGCTGCGAGGCGGCGCCGGCGGATCGCGGGGGGCCGGCCCGGGCGCTGCGTGAACGACGTCGAACCGCCGGCGGCTGGAGAGGGCGAGCGGCGATCGCTGGACCTCCTG
>JAICEP010000732.1 GCA_025924095.1 Sorangium sp. | reverse complement strand
GGATCGAGCGTCGCGCCGAGCCGCGCCAGGGCGCGCTCGATCGTGGCGCTCTCGTAGCTCGAGTAGCCCTCGTGCTGGCGAGGCTCGGCCGGCGCGCTCTGCTGCGCCTGCGCCTGCGCCTGCGACGCGAGCGCGATGAGCGCCCCGAGGAGCGAAGGCGCGCAGCGCATCAGCACGATCGATGCGCGCCGCACGAGCCGCTCGCCTCAGAAGGAGTCGCTGGCAGGGTACGTCGCCATGACGTTGATCTTGTACTTCACGTACTGGTGCGGGATCGTCCCCCAGTCGGGCGTCGGCATCGCGCGCTTCACGCAGCGGAGCAGCTCCTTCGTCTTCGCGCGGTTCACCGTCGTCGACTTGCCGGCGTAGACGTTGGTGCGCTTGCGCCGGAAGTCCATCTCGAAGACGAAGCTCACCGTGATGCTCGCCTTGCCGGTCGGGGCGCACTGGACGTTGTCGCGGATCGCGCGCGTGAGGGCGTCCTCGAAGAAGGTGACGTGATCGCAGCGCTCGGGCGGCGTGGTGCCCGGGCCGGGGTTCTCGCACTTGATCGTGGTGAACGGCGAGAGCTTGACGCCCTCCGCCAGCGCGGCGCCCGCGTCGGCGAGCGCCCCCGCGTCCCAGGCGTAGGCGCCGGCGTCGGCCGTCGCGGCGTCGGCGGACGGGATCGACTCAGGCTTCGGGCGGCGCCAGAGGTAGAGCGGCACCGCCACGAGGATGAGCCCCGCGACGAGCGCGATGATGATCTGGAGCCGCACGGGGCGGTCGCCGCCGCCGCGACCGAGGTAACGGTACGGCGAGGGCTGAGACGGCGGGCTGGACGGGAACGGAGGCCGGCTGTTCATCGGACGCGTTCAGGTTCAATCGATGAGCGTCCGCGCGGGGCGCCCGGGCTCGCCCTTCACCAGCGTCGCGCCAAGCTCGAGCGTCTCGGGGAGCATCCCCTGAACCTGCGCGACCACCTGCTCGACCACGTGGCGAGCCTCGTCGATGCTCGGCCCCACGATCGAGACCACGAACTTGAGCGGCCCCGTCCGCCCCGCCACGGCGGGGGTGAGGCTGAGCAGGAGCATCTCGGTCAGATCGATCACCCGCTGCGCCGCCTTCCGCAGGGCGAGCATCTCCAGGATGGTCGGGCGCTCGCTGACCTGGCGGTTCGGCCCGCGCAGCTCGTAGCGCGCGACCTGCATCGGCACCTCGGCCCAGTCGGCGAACAGGCCGTCCTCGTCGATCGCCTTCATCAGGTGCTCGCGCACGAGCAGGCCGGTGAGGCCGTCGCGCTTCGCGAGGTACTGCTTCGCGCGCCGGTGCTGCGGCGACTCCGGGCCGAAGGTCACGAGCTTCATCCGGCACTCGCCGACCTGCACCTCGCCGCCGTGCAGCAGCGAGACCTGCGACTTGCGCTCGTAGTTGAAGTCCGCGTAGGTGCCGTTCGTGCTGCCCTGATCCTCGATGAGCCACGAGCCCGTCTGCCACTTGAGGATCGCGTGCGCCCCCGAGACGGTCGCCTCGGGCACGCACAGGCTCTGATCGCTGCGCCGGCCGAGCGCGAGCTTCGTGTCGTGCAGCGGGAGCAGCGAGCCGACGATCTCGGGCGCGTTCGTCGCGTACGTCACGAGCAGCGACTGCGCCGCGGGGGTGAAGTTCAGCTTGAGCGCGCCGCCCGGCGGCGGCCCCGGATCGAGGCGCTCGCGCGGCAGCTGGATCGGGCTCGTCGTGAGCTGCGACGGGTTGAAGAAGCGCATGTGCCGCGCCTGCGGCCGCATCGACGGATCTTCGTTGAGGCCGCGGAAGATCTGCCGCACCTCGTCGATCGACAGGCCCGCCGGGACGTCGAACATGATCTGCTGCTTCATCGTCTTGAGCCGCGGCTTGTAGCCGGGCTCAGGGACGCGGCAGGTCCACATCTCCCAGAGCGTCAGGGCCATGGCGTACACGTCGTCCTCGGGGCTCGCGCCGCCGTTGCGCAGCCGCTCGGGAGACATGTAGTTCGGCGTGCCGCCGTCGGGCGGCGCGCCGGGGCGGCGCGCCGAGGCGCGGGCGCGCTCCTGCGCGAAGCCGAAGTCGAGGATCACCGCGCGGCCCTCGGAGACCATCACGTTGCCGGGCTTCAGGTCGCCGTGCACGAGGCCCTGCGCGTGGATGGCCGCGAGCCCGTTGCAGACCTCGCTCGCTATCTTGCGGAACTCGTCCGCCGTGTAGCCGCCCTGGGCCTTGCGCTTGCGGATGTGCGTGTGGAGCGTCTGCCCGGGGATCTGCTCCATCACGAGGATGGGGCCCCACGGGCTCGGCGCGAGGTCGTGCACGCGGCAGACGTTCGGGTGGCCGACCGAGCGCGCGAGGAGGAGCTCCTGGCGGAGCGCCTCGTCGTCGCCCGGCATGCGCGACTCTTCGCGGACCACCTTCAGCGCCACGGTCTGCTGGGTCGAGCGATCGAAGGCCAGGAAGACCTCGCCCATGCCGCCTTTACCGAGGCTCTGACGGATGTCGTAACGATCGTTGATGACCGTTCCGGCAGTAATGGGAGGAGGGGGTGTCTTGGTCACGGCCCGCGGTGGATAAAAGGAGCGCGAACCGGAGCGTGCCCGACACCGGCTGCGGCGCACAGCGTCGTCCATCTGAACGTGGAGCGCAACGGTCGTTCTGGGGGACAGGCAGGACACCGCGCCGCGGCAGCCGCCGGCCCGCTGGTTTGTGCCGAGATCGCCCCTCCGGACGCCCCGGGCGCCGGGATTTCTTGACGATGGCCGCTGATTTGTTTACGCGCCTCGGTCAGCCCGGCGCGACCGCCGCGCGCCGGCGCTGGCGACGCGCGGTGCGCCGGGCTGAGCGAGCCGGTGGAGCCGTGATCCGGCGCAGCGCCCCCGCCGGCCCGGAGCCCGGGACGGACGCGATCACCGGACCGCAGCGCCGCGGATCCTCGGAGGCATCGATGCGCTGGGACGGCTGGATCCAACAGGGAAGAGCGCGCCTCGCCGCGGCTGCGCTCTGCGCGGCGGCGGCGCTCGCGCTGGGCTGCGGCGACGACACGGACGGGAGCGCCGGAGCGACGTCGGGCGGGAGCGGCGGCGCGGACGGCGCCGGGTGCCTGGACGCGCGATCCCACGACGCGCTCTTCTCGCTTGTCGACCCCGCGTGGTGCGCCGTCGCCGTCTACAGGACGGACGAGGAGATCGGCTTCGCCTCGGTGACGTGGGGACGGCACGGCGGACCGATGCTCGCACGGAGCGACGCCGAGGGCGCGGTCGAGATCGTGCGGCTCACGCCGCCGGACGGAGCGGACGGGGAGCTCGCCGCGGCGCGGACGACCGTCGACGCCGGCCTCCCCGACGGCGCCTTCCTCGGCGGACAGGCCGTGGACCTGCCCTTCTTCGGCTGGACGGCGATCTCGTGGACCAGCGCGTTCCCCGACACGCGCGGGGAGCTGGTCCTGATCGAGGACCGCGCGGTGGCGAAGCGCTACGAGGTGAACGGCTTCTTCGCGGCCGCCGCCGTCGAGGGGCGCCTGCTCCACACCGGGCTCTCGCCGCTCGGCGATCCCGCCGCGGGCCCGAACGGCCTCTATGCAGCCGACCGCTGCGGCGCGGCGGGGCAGGACGCGCGGCTCGTGCCGGAGGGCGACGCGAGCTGCGCCGAGCCCGCCGCCGTCGCGGCGTGGGGCGACAGCTCCGGCCCTGTCGCCGCGGACCTCCGCGGCAACGTGTTCGCCGTGCTCCCGTCTGCAGACGGAACGCAGCAGGCGCGCGGCTTCGCGGCCAGCGCGATCGCGCGGGGCGCCGGGCCTGCGGAGGGCGACGTCCTCTTCTCGCTCCCGGGCAGCGGCATGAGCCTCGCAGCCCTCGCGCCCGAGCAGGGCGCGCCGGGCCTCCTCGTCTTCCAGCCGAGCGACCCCGCGACCTACGAGGCGCTCGCGCCGGTCGCCGTCGCCTTCAGCGACGACGGCGGTCGCGTGCGCGCCGACGGCTC
>JAICEP010000731.1 GCA_025924095.1 Sorangium sp. | reverse complement strand
CCCCACAGCACGATGAGCGGCGAGCGGCCCTCGAGGAGCTCGAGCTCCCCGCGGTACTGCTCGGCCACGTCGTGCAGCTGCCAGAGCTGCGCCCGGCGCGGCTCCTCCGCCGCGTCGCCCTCGGCGGGGTGCTCGCGGGTGATCACGAGGCACATCACGCGCCGCTCGCCGGTGGTGAGCTCCACGGCCCGCGGCGGGAAGGAGCGGGGCCCGCCGACGCTGCTCTCGGGCCCGTCGATCGTGGCGAGCTCGGCCGCGACGGCGTCGCCGTCGGCCGGCCGATCTTGCGGGGATTTCGCGAGCATGCGGGCGACGAGGTCGTCGAGGGCCGCGGGGGTGCCGGGCCGGAGCTCGCGCACGCGGGGTGGGTCCTCGAGGAGGACCTTCATCAGCACGGCGAGCCCGGCGTTCCCCTGGAAGGCGGGGTGGCCGGTCAGGCAGCGGTAGAGGATGCACCCGAGCGCGAACACGTCGACGCGGGCGTCGGCGCTGAGCTCTCCGCGCGCCTGCTCCGGGGCCATGTACCCGGGCGTGCCCACGACGAGGCCGGCGGCCGTGAGCGGCTCGTCGGTGGCGGCGCGCGCGAGCCCGAAGTCGATGAGGCTCACGCGCTCGAGCGAGCCGCCTTCGAGGATCAGGTTGCTCGGCTTCAGGTCGCGGTGGACGAGGCCGAGCCTGTGGACGGCGCCGAGCGTCCTCGCGACGTGCAGGCCGAGCTCCAGGGTCTCCTCGAGGGTGAGCCCCTGGCGGGTGAGCCGCTCGGAGAGCGTCTCGCCGTCGAGCCATTGCATGGCGAGGTACGGCTGACCCCACGCGGTGGTGCCGTGCGCGACGTACTGCACGACGCCGGGGACGCGGGCCGCCGCGAGCGCCTGCGCCTCGCGCGCGAAGCGGCCGAGGTGCTGGGTGCCCTCGGTGGTCAGGAGCTTTATCGCGACGGCCTCGCCGGTCTCCTGATCGCGGCCCTGGTAGACGGCCCCCATCCCGCCGGAGGCGGCCAGGTGCTCGATGGCGAACCGGCCGTCTATGATGTCTCCTGCCTGCATCGCTCACCGAGGACCCCGGCGAGGGGCCTCACCGGCGGCCAGCCTGCCAGCGAGGCGAGCTCTGCGTCCAGTGCTCATTCCGGGTGAGGGCGGCCGGCGGGGTGAGCGCGGCAGGCGTGCACAGGCGGCCTCACGCGCTCGTGGAGGGTTGCCACCCGGCGGTTCGGACGCGAAGAAGGCATGGTGGCGAGAGGAGCGATCATGGCGATCATGACTCAGGTGCGTGAGCAGACGACCGGGGATGGCAGGCCGGGGCCCGAGGCGCAACCCATCCTGCGCCAGCGTGGGGAGGAGATTCAGCCGTACGGGGCGCTGGCGCGCTATCCGCTCGGCTTGAGCGACGACGTGCGCGCGGCGAGCGTCAAGGCGCTCAATCAGATCCTGAGCGACACGATGGTGCTGCGCGACATGTACAAGAAGCACCACTGGCAGGTGTCGGGGGCGACCTTCTATTCGCTGCATCTGCTGCTCGACAAGCACTATGAAGAGCAGGCCAAGCTCGTCGACGACCTGGCCGAGCGGGCGCAGACGCTCGGTGGGATCGCGATCGCGATGCCGCACGACGTCGTGGAGATGACGAAGATCGAGCGGCCGCCGCGGGGGCGCGAGGAGGTGCCGGTGCAGATCTCGCGGCTGCTCGAGGCGCACGAGCAGATCTTGATCGAGGCGCGCGAGGCGGCGGGCAAGGCGGCCGAGGGCGGCGACGACGGGACGAACGACCTGCTCGTGAGCCAGATTGTCCGCGTCAACGAGATGCAGGTGTGGTTCCTGTCCGAGCACCTCGTGGACACGCCGCTCGTCCGGGCGCGGTAGGCGGCGGGGGCGATACCGCCGCTCCTCGCCGTGCGCGGCGTCCCGCGGAGAAACGGTGTGCGCCGTGAGCGGGGGCACGCTCGTCCTCGGCTCGCGAGGGCGAGCGCCGCGCGAAGGGGTCGGTGGGTCGGTGGATCGCCGCCGGACGCGCGTTCTTGCGCCGAGATCGGCCGTGCGCGATGCTCGCGTCATGCAATTCATCGAGGTGCTCACCAGCGGCGGTATCGCCGAGGTCGCGTTGAACCGACCCAAGGTCAACGCAATGAACCACGCGGTGCTCCGCGAGATGACCGACGTCTTCCGGCGGCTCGCGGAGGACGACGCCGTGAGCGGCGTCCTCGTCCGCGGCGCTGGCAAATGCATGTCGGCGGGGCTCGACCTGCGCGAGGTCGCGTCGCTCGAGCGAGAGGCGCTCGCGGGCTTCCTCGACGATTTCGACGCCGCCTTCGGCGCGGTGTTCCGCTTCCCGAAGCCCTTCGCCGCCGCCGTGCACGGCCACGCGATCGCGGGCGGCGCCGTGCTCGCGATGTGCGCCGACTTCATCGCGCTCGGCGCCGGCGACTACAAGATCGGGCTCCCCGAGCTCGCCGTGGGGATCCCCTTTCCGCGCGTCGCCTTCGAGATCGCCCGCGCCGCCTGTCCCACCCGCGCGTTCCGGAGGCTCGTCTTCGGGGCGGATCTCCATTCCCCCGCGGAGGTCTTCGAGATGGGCGTCGGCGACGCGCTCTCCGCCGATCCGCTCGAGGACGCGCGCCGCTGGCTGACCAAGGCGTGCGGCCGCCCCGCCGCGGCGTTTCGCTTCGTCAAGGCGAGCCACCGCAACGAGGCGTGGGCGCGGATCGCCGCGACGCCGGCTGCCGAGCGAGAGGCCCTGATCGACGCGCTTCTCTCCGCCAAACAGGCGTTGACCGCGCCGCTCTTCGGGTGAGCTAGCTGGAGATCACCACGCCGCGCGGGGTGATCAGCGACAGTCCCTCCTGCCGCCCGCGCTGATACTCCTTCTCCCGCACCCCGCGCGCAGCTCGTTCGCGTGCCCGGCCTTCGTCGAGCCAGCATGGCGCCCGCCGCGGTGACCTGGTGCCTGCCACCGCTGACCGGGGCAGGCCAACCCTCAGGGGACCGGACGGCCGGTTCGCCGGGTCTTTGCCTCAGCTCGGTCGACTGTCTCGCGCGGACATAAATTGTGATCTCAATTACTTGTTGGCGCAGCGATGCGGCGAGAAAACCGTTACCACCTCCGAATGCATAGGGCGGCCGGTTCTCATTTGCGATCTGAATTACATTGTTCTGGAGTGCGCGCGTCGGGCCCAGACGCAGCGCCGCTCCCTGGGACGAGTGGCAGCGAGATGTTGCATGACAAATCATAGATCCATTGCGCTCGCCCTCGCTACCGGCATCGTCGGCGTCTTCATCGGACGCGCCGTGCCGCGCGATGCATCCATCGCCCAGGCGCTCGAGAGCGCATCACCGGTGCCGTCGTCTACAGCATCCTCGCCTTCGGTTGCGGCGCCTACCGGAGGTAGCTGCAAGACTGAACGCACCGAGCTCGCCTCGACCAAGGCGCAACTGGCTATCTGTATGGCGTTTGTCGAGCGGGATCCAAAGACCGAACCGTCCGACGTTCGAGCGCGATCTGAGCCAGATGCCCCAGAGCTCGAATCCGCCGACCCGCAACATACGCCAAGCGCCGCAGAGATCCGGCGGAATCGCGAGCTTTTGGACAGCTATTCCGAGGCTGTCATTGTCCAGCACCCGGACGGGACGACCGGCGTCTATAAGCCAGATGAATGGCCGATCGACGGTGATGGAATAATTGTCGCACGAAAGTTGCCAAGCGGGAATATCGGATGGTATGCCGGGCCCGATGCCGGGCCGCGTTCGGACCCTGCCGCGTTCCGGCAGCTCGATCTTCCAAAGATAGCTCCGCCAGTCATCGTGCGCGAGCCAGACGGGACGCTCACGGTGAACGGGAAGCCCGGTGCGCCTGCCTTGCAGCGCATGTTCCCTGGAACGCGTAGACCGGCAACGCAGTAGATGCGCAAATCCAGGCTCGATCGCCCCAGCAACGACGATCCTCGATGTCGCAGCCGCGCCAGAGCCGAGTCGTGG
>JAICEP010000730.1 GCA_025924095.1 Sorangium sp. | reverse complement strand
TGGCGAGCCTCGTCGGCCACGCGGCCATCGAGGAGGAGCTCTTCTACCCCCAGACCCGGGAGGCGCTCGGCTCCTCCCCCCTGATCCCGACCTCGTACGAGGAGCACTCTCTCGTCGAGATCATGTTGCAGAAATTGCTCAGCACCAAGCCAGGTGACGAAACCTTTCACGCCAGGCTGAGTGTGCTCAAGGAGCTCGTGCAGCACCACGTCGAGGAGGAGGAGAAGGAGCTCTTCCCCCAGGTCGAGAGCGCCATGGGCGCCGAGCGCCTCGAGGAGCTCGGCGCTCGCCTGGAGGCGCGCTTCGACCAGGTGCGCGAGGGCCACGTCGAGACGCTCCTGAGCAAGCTCGTCGCGAAGAGCATGCCCGCCGCCACCGGCCGCCGCACGCGGGCGGCGAAGCCGGCGGCGCGCAAGGCGGCGGCCAAGCGTCCGCCCGCGAAGCGCGCATCGACGCAGCGCGCCGAGCCGGCGCGGGGCGCCCAGAAGGGCCGTCGCGGCGCCGCGGCCGCGACCGGACGGAAGAAGGCGGCGGACGCGGCGCCGGCGAAGACCGGGCGAGCCGCGCCCACGCGCAAGGCGAGCCGGCCTGCGAAGACGAGCCGCACGGGCCGCAAGGGCGGTCGCACGAGCAGCGCCTCCGCGCGCTGAGATCGCGGTACACCGGCGAACGCCGGTGAACGTCAGCGGCGCGGGGTCCGTCCGGGGGGGACGGCGGGCCCCGCGCCGCCATCCAGGTCGAAGAGCGGAAGCGTGCCGCCGGCCTTCGGGGCAGCGGCCTTCGAGGGGCTGGCCTTCGGGGCAGCAGCCTCCGCCGCGACCTCCTGCAGCAGGGCAGGGTCGTCGTGGCCGACCGAGTTGACCCGCGGCGAGATGGCGCGCGCCGCGAGGGAGCCGCGAGGCGCCGGCCGGAGCAACGCCTCGGCCCGCTCAGCGTCCGCGCCGTCGCCGTCGCCGAGCCAGAGATCGACGTCCCGGGGCTCGAGGAGGACCGGCATGCGGTCGTGGACCGGCGCCACGTCGGCGCTCGCCTCGGTGGTCAGGATCGTGAAGCGGAGGTCGAGCTCCCCCGTGTCGGGGTCCTTCGCCGGCTGGTACAGCCCGGCCAGGCGGAGCAGCCCGCCCCCCGCCGGGTGGAACCACGTCGGCCGGCGCGCACCCTTCGGCCCGGTCCACTCGTAAAAGCCGTCCGCCGGCACCACGCAGCGGTGCGCCGCGAACGCCCCGCGGAACGTCGGCTTCGTTCGCGCGCTCTCGGCCCGCGCGTTGGCGAGGAGCGAAGGCGCCGCGCCGCCCCTGGCGAAGCGCCCCGCGAAGCCCCAGGTCGCCGGCACGAGCTCTCGCTGGCCGCCCTGCGCGCGCAGCACGGGGTGGACGGTCGAGGGAGCGATGTTGTATCGGGGCCGGTAGAGCGCGGCCGCCTTCGGGTCGGCGACGATCGCCCGAGCGGGGCCGCCGCCCGCGGCGCCTGCACCGAGGGCCGCCTCCAGCATCGCCACGAGGGACGCAAAGTCCGGAACGGCGAGGGTGAAACGCGCGCACATAACACTAGATTAGCGCCTTCGGCGCGCCTACAAGGGCGCCTCGGACGTTGGAGGATGCCGCATGGTCGACAGCTTTGGCACGAAGAGCACGCTGACGGTTCAAGCCGATACATACACCTACTACAAGCTCACCTCGCTGGCGCAAGGCGGCGCTTCGCTCGATAAGCTCCCCTTCTCGCTCCGCATTCTCCTGGAGAACCTCCTCCGCCACGAGGACGGGCGCGTCGTGCGCAAGGAGCACGTGGAGGCCGTCCTCAACTGGGACCCGAAGGCCCGCCCCTCGCAGGAGATCGCCTTCCACCCCGCGCGCGTGCTGCTCCAGGACTTCACCGGCGTCCCCGCCGTGGTCGACCTCGCGGCCATGCGCGAGGCGCTCGCGAAGCTCGGCGGCGACTCGCTCAAGATCAACCCGCTCCAGCCCGTCGACCTCGTGATCGACCACTCGGTCCAGGTCGACAAGTTTGCGTCGACGACGGCCCTGAAGGTCAACGCGGCGCTCGAGTTCGAGCGCAACGAGGAGCGCTACGCCTTCCTCCGCTGGGGGGCGCAGGCGTTCACGAACTTCCGCGTGGTGCCGCCCGACCAGGGCATCTGCCACCAGATCAACCTGGAATACCTCGCGGGCGCCGTCATGCGGCAGGGCACGCTGGCCTACCCGGATACGCTCGTCGGCACCGATTCGCACACCACGATGATCAACGGGCTCGGCGTCGTCGGCTGGGGCGTCGGCGGCATCGAGGCCGAGGCGGCGATGCTCGGCCAGCCGCTCTCGATGCTCATCCCCGAGGTCGTGGGCTTCAAGCTCCACGGCAGCCTGCCCGAGGGCGCCACCGCGACCGATCTCGTCCTCACGGTGACGCAGATGCTGCGGCAGCGGAAGGTCGTCGGGAAATTCGTCGAGTTCTACGGCCCCGGCCTGAGCGCGCTCTCGCTCCCCGACCGCGCAACGATCGCCAACATGGCGCCCGAGTACGGCGCCACCATCGGCTTCTTCCCCGTCGACGACGAGACGATCGCCTACCTGCGCTTCACCGGCCGGCCCGCCCCGCTCGTCGCGCTCGTCGAGGCCTACTACAAGGCGCAGGGTCTGTTCCGCACGGACAGCACCCCGGACCCGGTCTTCAGCGACACGCTCTCGCTCGACCTCGGCGAGGTCGAGCCGTCGCTCGCCGGCCCGAAGCGCCCGCAGGACCGCGTCCCGCTCCGCGACGCGAAGCGCGCCTTCCGCGCCTCGCTCCAGGGCATGCTCGAGAAGGAGTTCGCCGCCGCCGACGCGACCGCCGTGAAGGCGTTCCTCGAGGAGGAGACCGGCGCCTCGGCCGCGCGCGCGCCCGCGCTCGAGAAGCTCATGCGCCCGGCGGAGATCACCGAGGGCGACGCGCGCTACACGCTGCGCCACGGCTCGGTCGTGATCGCCGCGATCACGTCGTGCACCAACACCTCGAACCCGGCGGTCATGCTCGGCGCGGGCCTCCTCGCGAAGAAGGCCGTCGAGCGCGGGCTCACGGTGAAGCCGTGGGTGAAGACCTCGCTCGCCCCCGGGTCGAAGGTCGTCAGCGACTACCTGCGCCAGGCGGGGCTCCTGCCGTACCTCGAGGCGCTCGGCTTCCACCTGGTCGGCTACGGCTGCACGACGTGCATCGGCAACTCCGGGCCGCTGCCGGACGTGATCGGCGACACGGTCCGCAACAACGATCTCGTCGTGGCGAGCGTCCTCTCCGGCAACCGCAACTTCGAGGGCCGCATCAACCAGCACGTGCGGATGAACTTCCTCGCCTCGCCGCCGCTCGTCGTCGCCTACGCGCTGCGCGGCGACGTCGACGCCGACCTCTTCAAGGAGCCGGTCGGCACCGATCGCAACGGCGATCCGGTGTACCTCAAGGACATCTGGCCGAGCTCGTCCGAGGTCAACGAGGCCATCCGCACGGCGGTGCGGCCCGAGCAGTTCCAGACGCAGTACGAGAACGTGTTCGCCGGCGACGAGGAGTGGCAGAAGCTCTCGATCCCGAGCGGCCAGACGTTCGTGTGGGACGAGGCCTCGACGTACGTGCGCAGGCCGCCGTTCTTCGAGGGGCTGTCGAAGGATCCGGAGCCGCTCCACGACATCCAGGGCGCGCGCGTGCTCGCGCTGCTCGGGGACTCGGTGACGACCGACCACATCTCGCCGGCCGGCAACATCGCCAAGAACAGCCCCGCCGCGAAGTACCTGGTCGAGCACGGCGTCGCGCCCGCCGACTTCAACTCGTACGGCGCCCGCCGCGGCAACCACGAGGTGATGATGCGGGGCACGTTCGCGAACATCCGCCTCAAGAACCTGCTGCGCCCGGGCGAGGAGGGCGGCATCACCAGGCACCTGCCCGACGGCGAGAAGACGACGATCTACGACGCGGCCATGCGGTACAAGGCGGAGAAGGTGCCGCTGCTCGTGATCGCC
>JAICEP010000729.1 GCA_025924095.1 Sorangium sp. | reverse complement strand
TGATCGGCTACGCGCGCGAGGACGTCGAGGCGGGCCGCCTGAACTGGGTGGCGCTCACGCCGCCCGAGCTCCGCGCCGCGGACCAGCGCGCGCTCTCGGAGGTCCTGAAGCACGGCATCTGCCCGCCGTTCGAGAAGGAGTTCCTCGCCCGCGACGGGCGGCGGCTGCCCGTGCTCATCGCCCCCGCCCTTGTCGAGGGGGCCCGCGATCGCGGCGTCGGCGTCGTCGTCGACATGACGGTGCGCAGGGCCGCCGAGGACGCGCTCCGCACGAGCGAGGAGCGCATGCGGCTCGTCGTGCGCGCGACGAGCGACGCCTTCTGGGACTGGGACCTCTCGTCGGGGCGCGTCACCGGGAGCGAGCGCATGCGGAGCTTCTACGGCACGGGCGGCGCCGACATCGAGGAGGACGCGGCGTGGTGGTTCGAGCGGGTCCACCCCGACGATCGCGACCGCGTGATGAACGGGCTGCGGCGCGCGATGGAAGGGGGCGAGAGCACGTTCGAGCTCTGGTACCGGTGCCTGCTCGCGGACGGCAGCTACGCCGACGTCCACGACCGGGGCACCGTCCTGCGCGACGCGTGCGGCAAGGCGTACCGGATGCTCGGGGCCGTATCCGACGTCACCGAGCGCCGGCAGATCGAGACGCGGCTCCTGCTCGCCGATCGCATGGCCTCGCTCGGCACGCTCGCGGCCGGGGTGGCGCACGAGATCAACAACCCCCTCGCGTACATGGTCGCGAACGTCGATTTCGCGCGCAAGGAGCTCCGCGCCAAGGGCGCCGCCGCGCGCCTCGACGCGCTCCTCTCGGCGCTCGACGAGGCCGCGGAGGGCGGCTCGCGCGTCCGGCACATCGTGGGCGGCCTGAAGACGTTCTCGCGCGCCGACGACGGCGAGCTCGGCCCGGTCGAGGTCGACCGCGTGATCCAGCTCGTGCTGCGGATGGCGCAGCAGCAGATCCGGAGCAAGGCGCGGCTCGTCCTGGAGCTCGGCACGGTGCCGCCCGTCCACGCGAACGAGGCGCAGCTCGGCCAGGTCATCCTGAACCTGCTCGTGAACGCCGCCCAGGCGCTGCCGGACGGGAAGGAGGCGGAGAACGAGATCCGGATCACGACCGCCCCCGCGCCGCCCGGCCGCGTCCGCATCGAGGTGCGCGACACCGGGCCCGGGATCGCGCCCGAGCTCCGGAGCCGCATCTTCGACCCGTTCTTCACGACGAAGCCGATCGGGGAGGGGACGGGGCTCGGGCTGGCGATCTGCCACGGCATCGTGACGAGCTTCCGGGGCGAGATCGGGGTGGAGAGCGAGGTCGGCCAGGGCGCGTGCTTCCGCGTGCTCCTGCCCGCATGGCGCGCGCACGCGGGCGAGGAGCGCGGCGGCGCCCCGGGCGAGGCCGACGATGACGAGCGCGGCGGCGCCCCGGGCGAGGCCGACACCGACGTGCCCGAGGAGGCCGCCCAGTAGGCGCGGCGCGCCGTCCTCGACGGAGAGGGCTCGACGAGCTCGACGAAGAGAGATGAGGGCGGGCCGCGCGCCGGGCGCGCTTCTGCGCCTTCTGCGATCTGCGCGCCACGCCGTGGGGCCGGCCGCTTGCGGCGGCGGTTGCGCGCGCTCAAGGTGCCTCATGGGCCCCATGAACGCTCGATCGGGCAGGGCCGCAGCTGAGCTGCTCGGTGGAGCAGCAAAGGGGAAGCGCGCGGCGCGGTCCGGTGGTGAGGTTCGAGCATGACCGAGAAAACGGGCCGCATCCTCGTCGTCGAGGACGATCTGGACATCAGGAGCATCCTGTCGCAGCTCCTCGTGTTCGAGGGGTACGACGTCGACGAGGCGTCGGACGGCGCCGAGGCGCTCACGATGCTGCGCAAGGACCCGCTGCCCGCGCTGATCCTGCTCGATCTGATGATGCCGATCATGGATGGGTGGCAGCTGCGCGCCGAGCTCCAGCGCGACCCGACGCTCTCGTCGGTCCCGGTGGTGATCGTGTCCGCCGACGTGCGGGCCGAGCAGGAGGCGTCGCGGCTCCGCGTCGCGGGGCTCCTGAAGAAGCCGCTCCAGATCGAGCCCCTGCTCGAGCTGGTTCACCGCATCTGCGGCGCGCCGGGGCGGTGAGCCGGGCGGCGCGGCCGCCGCGCCGGCGAGCTGGCCCCAGCCGGCGTCCGGGGGATGACGGCATCCCCTCCTGACGCTCACCCCGCCCGCCGGGCGCCGTGGTTCCCGCCCGTGCCCCAGGGGGCCCCCTCTGTCCTCGCGCATGTCTCACCTCTCGGCCTGAAGACCGCGATCCACGGACAAAAATCGCGGTCCCTGAGAATCGGTGTCGGCCGGTGTGTTCTGTATTGCACGATGGCCTGAGTCTCCGCTCCAGGACTCGTTGCTTGAGCTCACACGCCCTTGACAGATCGATCATCGATGTGATGGCCTGTCTCAACCTTCAAGCATGTACCTTCGGATACCTGCCGCATCGAATCGCCTCCCTCGAACCGGCATGTGCCCCGCGGCTCGCCGGCGACGGTCGCGCTGTAGGGAAACCGGGCTGCTCGTGGGACTCGCGTCCCTGCTCTCGGCCTCCTGCGCGCCGACGGAGCCCGATCACCCCGAGAATGCGGTCGTCATCGGGGCGCTCCTGCCCTTCTCCGGCAGCGAGTCGGCCATCGGCCGCAACCTCGAGCAAGCGATGCTGCTCGCGATCGACGACCTGAACGCCGCGGGGGGGATCGACGGGAGGCCGTTCGACCTGCGGAGCCGAGACAGCCACTCGAGCTCGGAGCGCGGGCTCGTTCAGCTGCAGGAGCTGCTCTATACGGATCGGGTCGCCTACGTCGTGGGGCCCGAAGAGAACGAGATCGCCCGTGACATCACGCCGGACGTGAAGTGGCTCGACGCGTTTCACATGCTGCCGGGGTACGCCGCGCCCACGGTCGCGCGCAGCGAGGCGAAGGGGGGCTGGATGCGGCTCGCCCCTTCCGCGTTCGACGTCGGCTGCGCGCTGGCGATCCTCGCCGTTCGCGAGGGGATCGACACGGTGAACAGCCTGGCCGCGACGGACGACTACAACGCCAGCGTCAGCAGCGAGTTCACGACCAGCTTCGCCTCGTCCGGCGGGAGGATCCTCCCCTCGGTGACGTTCACGTCGGGACGGCCGTCGTACACGGCGAAGATCGAGACCGCCTTCGGCGCGCGCGCCGGCCGCACGCTCCTGGCCGCCTATCCCGCCACCGGCTCGACCATCGTGACCGAGTGGACCGTCTCCGGCCGCCCGGGCACCTGGCTCCTCGGCCCGGCGCTGCGCACCGAGGTGCTCCTCGCCAACATCCCTGCGGGCTCTCTCGACGGATACTTCGGCGTCTCGCCTTCGCTGAGCCTGCGGAGCGAGTGCCGCACGACGGACGGAGTCGAGGAGTCGGTCGACTGCGCGACCGGGAACGCCGCCGCCTTCATCGGACACTTCTCCAGCCGGTGGGGCGGCGAGGCTCCGCTGCCCGCAGCGCACTTCTATTACGACGGGGTCGTCCTCACCGCGATGGGGCTCACGTACGCCCGCGCGAAGAGCGGGAGGATCCCTACCTCCGGACATGAGCTGCACAAGATCATTCGTGAGCTCAACAGCCCCGACAACGAAGCTGCCTCGTGGCGGGATCTGGGCGCGGCGATGACCAAGCTCCGCGCGGGGGTCCCTCTCCGATACGTCGGCGCAGCCGCCGAGTACGAATTCGACGAATACGGGGCGAACAGGCATTCATTCATGCAACGATGGACCGTGGACGGCGACGCCTTCGTCGATCTCGCCCCCATCGCCGTCAGGTGCCTCGCCGGGCCATGATCTCGCCGTGAAGTCGAGCTTCACGTGATCAACCCGCGCACGACCGAACGAACCACTGACTTGAAGGGGGTCTCATGAAGATGATTCGAAGACGCTGGATGGCGGCCTTCGGGCTCACGCTGATGGCTGCGGCATGCGGAGCGGACGACACCATTGGCCAGG
>JAICEP010000728.1 GCA_025924095.1 Sorangium sp. | reverse complement strand
GGCAGCGGCGCGCCTGGCCCCGGCTCGCCCGCCGCGGCGCCGGGCTCCGGCGCGCCGGTCGCTGCGCCGAGCGCGCCGAGCGCGCCGGCCGCGGAGCCCGGCGCCACGATCGCCGCGGCGCGCGCGGCGCCGTCGGTCGCGGCGCCGGGCGCGGCCTCCGCGAGCGGCGCGGCGACCGGCGCGCGCCCGGTGGCGCCCGCCGCCGGCGCGCCGATCAAGCCAGGCACCCTGCCGCGACCACCGCGGTCGACCAGCGAGGACGATATGCTGAGGAGCCGCCATTGAGATCGTTTCGAGCACGACATGCGGGCGCAGGGCTCGCGCTGCTCTCCGGGATGAGCCTGACCTCGCCGCTCTGGGCCCAGCCGACGGCGGCGGACAAGGCGCTCGCCGAGGGGTTGTTCCAGGACGGGAAGAAGCTCATGGACGAGGACAGGCTCCAGGAGGCGTGCCCCAAGCTCGCCGAGAGCCAGCGCGTGGATCCCACGGTCGGGACGCTGCTGAACCTGGCGGTCTGCCATGAGAAGGAGGGCAAGACGGCCAGCGCGTGGGCCGAGTTCAAGGAGGCGTCCGCGCTCGCGGCGAGCGCCGGGCAGCAGGATCGCTCCCAGTTCGCGGACAAGCGCGCGTCCGAGCTGGAAGCCCGTCTGACGCGCCTCGTCCTGGAGGTCGCGCAGGCGGCGCCTGGGATGGCGATCACGCTGAACGGCAAGGAGCTGAGCGCCGCCGCGGCCACCGGCACGGGCATCCCCGTGGATCCGGGCACGGCGACGATCGAGGCCAGGGCGCCGGGCAAGCAGCCGTGGTCGCAACAGGTGACGCTCGATCCCGGTCCCAGCACGCCGCGGGTGGTCATCCCGCCGCTCGCGGACGCCGCTGCGCAGGCGCAGGCGATGGCCGCGCCCGCTGCCCTGCCAGCGCCGGTCGTCCGGCCGGAGGCTGCGAAGCCCGGGGTGACCAGCAGCCCGCTGCGCGCGCTCGGCTTCGTCGCCGGCGGCGTCGGGCTCGCCGGGATCGGCGTGGGCGCGGTGTTCGGGATCATGGCGATCCAGGAAGCCGGGGACGTCGAGGTGGGCTGCAGCGGCAACTTCCGCTGCAGCCGCGCGGACGTCGAGGCGAACGAGAGCGCCCGGTCGACCGCGATGGTGTCGAACATCGCGGCCGGCGCTGGTCTCGTGTGCCTCGGCGCCGGCGTCGCGATGGTGCTGATGTCGCGGTCGCCGGAGAAGCCCGTCGCGAGCGAGCGCGTCTGGCTCTCGCCGAGCGTCGCATCGGACGGGGGGCGCGTGACGCTCGGAGGCCAGTGGTGATGCGAAGGTCGAGGAGCTCTGCCGTGGTGCTCGCGCTCGCGTTCGCGCCGGGCCTCCAGGGGTGCGCGGAGATCGCGGGGATCGAGGATCGCGAGGTGACCCCGCTGATCGTGATCGCCAGCAGCCAGGCGACGCCTCTGGGCATCGCGCTCGACGAGGAGGCGATCTACTGGACCAACGCGAGCGACGACCGGAGCCAGGGCGGCGCGCTCCGGAAGCAGATCAAGGATGACCGGGAGGTCGTCGACCTGCTCGCGCCTTCCAGCGAGGCGCCCGGGGTCATCGCCCTGGACACGACGCACATCTACTGGTCGAGCACCGACCAGGCGTTCACCGGCGAGTGCGAGGGCGGCAACGGGGAGCCGGACAAGCTGTGGAAGCTGCCGAAGACAGCGCAGTTTCCGGCGGCTGGTGGGGAGTTTGTGTGGGCCGCCTGCGGCGACGTGACGGAGATCGCGCTCAGCGCCGACAACATCTACGGCGCTCGCCCCAGCGGCCACCGCATCAGCTGGATCCCCAAGGGTGGCGGCAACCGGAAGGATCTGACGGCGGGCGGCGCGCCCGTCGGGGTCGCGACCGACGGCGCCGTCGTTTACTGGACCAATCGCGCCGACAACACGCTTTGGGTCGACAACACGGGCGACGACGCCGACGCGGAGCTGCTCCTCACGGGCCCCGCGGAGCCGGGCCTGCTCGTGCTGGATGAAGCCAACCTCTACTGGCTCATCCAGACCAACGTGTTGCGGTATCCGCGGAGCCCATCGGACGGCGACGCCCCGGTGCCCCTCCTCGACGACCTGTCGAGCCCTCCCACCGGGATCGCCGCGCACGGGGACCATCTCTACGTCACCGTCAGGGCGGCGGGGAGCGTCTACCGGATTCGCAAGGACAACGCCGCCGATGCGGAGATCATCGCGACGGGTCAGGGGGGCCCGACGGGCATCGCCGCGGACGGGACAGGCGTCTACTGGACGAACACCGACTCCGGAGACATCGTCAGGTTCAACGACGAGTGATCGCGGCCGCCGCGCGCGGGCCGCTCGGTGTCCCGGGATCAATCGATCTGCAGATGGTAGTGAGGCGGCCGCGACTCCTCGAGCGCGAGCACGCCCCCGACCTCGTCGACCCCATCGAGAAACGCGCGCTTCTCGGCCGGCGTCATGTCCCGGTTCCGGATGTCGACCGCGCCCTCCCTGAGGTGCGCCGAGATGAACACGCCGCGGTCGATCTGGGCGCGGATCACCCGCTCGAGGGCCGCGATCACGGCCTCGGAGGGCTGCTCGTCCGAGCGCTCCTCCTCGTAGGTGCCCTTGATCTCGCGCGCCGCCGTCTTGTCCTTGTAGAGGCCGAGGACATCGGCGCCGTGCCGGAAGAGATCGTGCATCGCCTCGGCCTGCCGCGCGGGATCTCGCGTGCCGCTCGTGACCACGAGCTCCTTTCCGGTCCGCCGATGATAGGCGCAGGCGATCTCCGCGACCTTCTGTTCCACGGCGGGCGCCAGATCGACGCCGGGCAGGACCACGTAGCGGCGCTCCTCGTCGGCCTCCGCCGACGTCGCGCCCCGCGACCGAACGAGCGCGAGCGGATCGGCGTCGGCCGGCTCGACGTCGGCGGGATCGTCCTCGGTGCTCTCCGGGACCTGCAGCGACAGCACCCTGGCCGCGGGTCCATCGGGCACCCAGAAGTCGAGCTCCACCTGCTCGCCGAGAGCGCGGGCGAGCGCGAGCGAGCGCCGCGGCCCGGCGGCGTCGGGCTCCCGAGCGACGCGGGAGACGCAGCCTCCCGCAGCGAGCGCGAGGACAAGGACGGCGGCGCGACAGGCGCGCCGGAGCAAGGCGGGGTGCGAGCGCAACATGCGAGCCACGGGCGCCTCCTACGTCGTGATCGTGAACGAGGCGCGCGCGAGCTCCTTGCCCGCCGCGTCGCTGACCGTCACCGACCAGAGCCCCGCCGCGCGCGCCTTCCGCGTGGCCGCCCAGGTGCGAAAGCGCCGCTGCGCGCCGACCGCCAGGGGGATGCGCAGCGGTGCGCTCCCGTCGGGCGGCGTGAAGACGACGCGGATCTCCGAGACGGCCAGGTCCTTGTTCGAGAGCTCGACGAAGGCGTAAATGCGGTCGATCTCCGCGCTCGCGAACGAGGTCGCCGGCTCGACCGGCTCCCGGCCGGAGATGCCCTTCGAGACGACGAGCCGCGTCACCTGGAGCTCGGGCGCCGCGGGCGCGCCCTCGTCAGCAGCGCCGCCTTGCGCCGGGCGCCCCGCGCCCTCCGCGGCGCGCGCCTCGAGGGCCGACCCCGACCTGCGGCGCCGCTCCCGCGCCGGGCCACGGGCCGCACGCGCCGCGCCGAGGCGATCTGCGTCGCTCCGGCCATCCTCCACGGCAGCGCCGTCGACCGACCGCGTCTCGCCGTCCTGCGCCGCTGCGCTCGCTTGCCCCTCTGCCCCGCCGCCCGGCCGCCCCTGGGCCGCGCGGCTCAGCGCGGGAGCCTCTTCCCGGGCGATCCGCGCGATCGCCTCGCTCGGATCGCTGCAACCGAGCGCCGCCCCGCCGAAGACGGCGACGGCGAGCGCCAGGACCATGGTTTTCCGCGTCGTTCCCCGGGTGTTCACACCGACGAGGTGCCACGATTCAGCGGAGCGGGCGAAAAAACGGCAACCCAGCCGTCCGAAGGCCG
>JAICEP010000727.1 GCA_025924095.1 Sorangium sp. | reverse complement strand
AAGTTGGCGGGCATGGGCGCGCTCTTGAGCGCATTCGGCATCGGCGCGGTAGCGGGGATCCTCACCCTCGGGGTCGCGGAATGGACGAGCGTCGACGCGCCGGAGCCGGCGCCGGCGAACCAGGCTCAGAAAGCGCCCGGCGCGCCGGCATTGCTCGCCGCGCCGCCCGCATCCGGCGCGGCCAGGACGGAGCCGGCGCGCGTCCCGGAGGAGCGCGCGGCCGAGGAGCCGCCCCCGCCCGCCGCCGCGGCGGCAAGCAGCCCCCGGGCGCGCGAGAGGAGCGCGCGGACCCTGGCCTCCGAGCTCTCGTTGCTCGACAAGGCGCGGCGCGCGCTGCGAAGCGGCGATCCGGCGGCCGCCCTCGCGCTGCTGGCGCGCCACGCGCGCGAGTTCGCCGACCCTCAGCTCGCCGACGAGGCCGCCGTGATCCGCGTCGAGGCGCTGGCGAGCAAGGGAGATCGCGCGGGCGCAAACGCGGCGGCGCGGCGCTTCCTCCAGGCGCATCCAGGCAGCCCTCACGCCGATCGTGTCGAATCGGCAGCCGGCATCAACGCGCGCGGCGAGAGCGTGATCCCGAGGAAGAAGCTCGGAGATTGATCGGGCAGGAGGCTCTGTCATGAGGCTCTTTCATGCCCTGACTTCACTCGGCTGTTGTTCGGCGCTCGCGCTGCTCAACGCTGCGTGCGGGATCTCGATCCTGGGCTATGGCCCCGGCAATGACGGAGGCGGCGGCGGCGGCGGTGACCATGGCACCGGCACACGGAGCGGCCCGGGAACCGGAGGCAGCGCAGGCGCTGGCGCGGTGGAGATCTCGGACTGCGAGGCTGGGTACAACGAGATCAGCGATGGAAGAGGCGGTGTGAACGTCGAGCAGGTCTGCCCGCTGCTCGTGGACAGGTCGGTCTCGCTCTTGGCCTTCACGTCGGCCATCTATCCGCTGCTGCGCGCGAGCTGCTCCAGCTGCCACAGCACCGAGACCCGCGCCAGCGCGCCCCTCATCGCCGATGTCGACGCGGCGCTGGCGCACGAATACGCGCTCACGCGCGTGAACTTCAAGCAGCCGGCGGACTCCAAGCTCGTCGTCCGCATGGGCGTCGACCGGCACGCCTGCTTCGGATCGGACTGCATGGATGCGAACCAGCAGATGCTCGAGGCCGTCCAGGCGTGGGCCGCCGCTGTCGCGCCGGGCCTCCCGGAGACACCGCGCCCCGTCCCGATGGACGAGGAGATCTCCGAGACGGACGTGACGGGCTGGATCGAGGCGGACAGAGCCGGGATCCCGGCGGCCGACGCGGAGTTCATCAAGTACGCCTCGCTGCACGAGCTCCACAACGCCGGCGTCTCCGCCGACGAGCTCAACGTGGCTCGCGTGGCGCTGTCGAAGGCGCTGAACTCCACCGCGCGCTGGGCGCCCGAGGTCGCGAACCCGGCGGACATCAACGGCAAGGGCATCGTGTACCGCTTCGATACCCGCGACTACTGGGGCTACAACAAGGGCGTCACAGCGCTCCATTTCGGCGGCTCGGACGACGACATCTTCTTCGGGGAAACGACCGTCAACTACCTGGGCGAGCCGGTCGGCAGCGACGTCACGACGAAGGAGAAACACAGCTACACGGCGGAGGTCCAGCGAGACCCGAGCTTCGCGCGGCTTGTGTGGGGGCGCGTCCTCGCGGGCAACGTCGAGGGCGCCTCGGCCGGCGAGCCGCTGCCGCCCTTCGTCGATGGGTTCAAGACGGACTACATCGAGGCCAGCCAGCTTGTGTTCACGCTGACCCGTCCGGACGTGTACAGCGCGATCATGGCCATCCCCTGGTACGCGCAGGATCTCGAGGCCGAGCTCGGCGTGATCAAGGACGAGGGCATGAAGTCGTACGAGTACATGGTGACGAAGGAGGCCCACCCCATCGACTCCCGCATGTACTGGCGCGCCAGGACGACGAGCGGCGGATATTACTGGAAGACGTGGGACGTCTGGACCGGGCAGCTCGCGGGCGGCGTGACAACGATCGAGGAAGCGTACGCGACGGGGCAGATCCGGTTCCCCTTCTGGGCATATCCGATCCCGAAGTTCGTCAGCGGGACAGGCGGCGGCGTGCTGGCGGAGACGTTCAGCTTCATCGCGACCCTGGCGCAGCCGTTCAACTCGGAGCCGCCCGGGTGCGACCCGCAGCCGAGCTACGGCGGCGCGCAGTTCTCCAACTGCCGCTACTACACAGGGACCGACGGGATGCAGCAGTCCGAGGAAGAGGTCATCTGGGATCTACCGAACGGCTTGCAAGGGTACGCCCTCTGGGGCGGCTTCGGCCAGCGCCGGATCGATTCGATGGTCAACGCCGTGCGAGATCCCCGCCTCCACCGGGGAATCACGGACGCGAAGCTGGCGAGCGAGATCGGCTATGCCATCCCGGACCGCCGCCAGAACGTCGGCAGCTCGTGCATCGGCTGTCACGCGGACGGCGTGAGCCGCGGAGACAACGATCTGCGCGACTGGCTGGACCGCGGAGGCCCGCTCCCGGCCGGGGAGCGCGGGGTCGACCGGTGGATCGACGACGAGCAGACCGTGGCGCAGGTCAGGGAGCTGTACCCCCCCTCCAGCGTGATGAGGCCGAAGATGGAGGACGACCGTCGCGGCTTCCTGGCGGCGATGGCGAAGATCAAGCGCGACATGATCCTGGGCGAGGACAAGAACGTGTACGTGGAGCCCGCCATCTGGACCATCGAATGGGCGCAGAGCTTCTACCGCTACCCGGTCACCACGTCGAACTGACGTCGCTCGCCTGTCGCTCTCCCGTCGCCCGGGGTCAGCCTGGCGGGAGCAGGGCGAGCAGCGCCCTGGCGGTGACCTTCTTGTCGAAGACGAGCACGCTCCGGATGAGCCTCGGGCTCCCCGTGATCTTCTCGCCCAGCGCCTCGCCCGGAAGTTCGAGCCGGCAGGCCATGAGGCGCTGCCGGTACCGGGAGAGGAGCGCGTCGCAGTCGCGATAGAAGCGGGTGCTGCCGTCGTTCGCGAGAAAGAGGAGGCGAGAGGCGCGGGCGTTCTGCGGATTCTCCGGGGCCTTCCTGGCCAGCGCATCCAGCCCTTTCTGCTCGCTCGCGAGCTTGTCGGCGATGAGCTCGAGGCCGTGGCAGGCGTGCTCGGCCAGGAGCGCGTGACGAAGCTCCGTGGCCAGCGCCTCGGTCATCGGGAGGCTCGCCACCCGGTTTCGACCGCTCTCCCACAGCAAACCTGCATGCTTCGTGAGGAGGGTGGACACCGCGTCGTGGCGCGGATCGGCGACGAGATCTTTCGGCAGCTTGAGCACAGGCACCTCGACGCGTACGCTACCAGACCGGGCGCCGGCTGACGACCACCGCACCGGCGTGCTTCCCCGAGCCGCCCGCCGGGCGCGCCCCGCGAGCCGCTCGAGGCGGTGCGCTCGGCATTTCAGGGGCCGACCGCGATGATCCTCCGTGGCAGGCGGGTAAACACCCTGCCGGCGCCGCGCGCGCAGGCGTGGCATGCTCAGCCGCCGAGGGAGCGCCATGCGACGATTCGCCATCTCCAGCTTGCTGATAACGTGCCTGTCGAGCTGTACGTCCGCGCCGCCGTCCACGCCGGGTGAGGGGCATGCCGAGGAGCCTTTTCCCGCCGCGGCGTCGTGTCCGAGCGAGAAGCTCGCATTCACCAGGGACACGGGGTGCGTGAACGATGGATCCGTCGAGTTTTGCCTGCCGACGGGCGACGAGGCGCTCCTCGCCCGCGTGCGGGACATCGCGCCCACGATCCAGGCGGGCTCGTCGCGAGGGCGCGCCGGGTGCGATGTGCCCGCCGAGACGCTTTACCTCTTCCCCACGGGAGACGCCGAGTGCGTCGCGCACCATGGCGCGCTCTCGGACGCGGCGTGGGACCAGGTCTGCCGCATCGCCGCGCTGCCCGAGGTGCGGGCGATCGTGCCGACGTGGTACGAGTGAGCGCGGTCGGGGGCTGCTGCGCTCCCTCGTT
>JAICEP010000726.1 GCA_025924095.1 Sorangium sp. | reverse complement strand
GGGGGGTTTGTGTTTGGGGGGGGCGGGGGGGGCGTGGCCGTCCGGGGGGCTCGGGGGCTGGGGGTTGGGGCGGCCCGGCCCCCGGGCGCGCGCCACGACGGCGACGCGCGGGGCGTAGCGGGGGGCCGCAGGATGAGGTGGCCTGTGAACATGCGTGAGCTCGTGAAGGACCTCGAGGCCCGCCGGGAGCAGGTGCGGCGGATGGGCGGCGAGGAGCGGGTGGCGAAGCAGCACGCCCGCGGGAAGCTGACGGCGCGGGAGCGGCTCGCCGCGTTCTTCGACGACGGCGTGCACTTCGAGGTCGGGATGCACGGCACGCAGATGGGGATCGCGGCCGGAGCGGACGGGAAGGACCGGCCGCCGGCCGACGCGGTGGTGTGCGGGTTCGGCAAGGTCGACGGGCGGATGGTGTGCGCGGCGGCGTACGACTTCACCGTGAAGGGCGGCAGCATCGGGCACACGGGCGAGGAGAAGGTGACCCGGCTGCGGCAGATGGCGCTCCGCGGCCGCTGGCCGATGGTGTGGTTCATCGACTCGGGCGGGGCGCGCATCGATCCCGGCTCGATGCACCCGGACAGCATCTCGCTGTTCGCCGGCACGGGGCACCTGTTCCGCGAGCAGGTGCACATGAGCGGCGTGGTGCCGCAGGTGGCCGCCATGGTGGGGCCAGGCGCCGCGGGCACCGCGTACATCCCGGGGCTCGCGGACTTCGTGCCGATGGTCAAGGACATCGGCTCGATGGCGCTCGGCGGCCCGGCGCTCGTGCGCGCGATGACCGGCGAGGACATCTCCGAGCAGGAGCTCGGCGGCAGCAAGGTGCACGCGACGAAGAGCGGCGTCGGCGACGCGGAGGTCGCGAGCGACGCCGAGTGCGTCGCCGCGGTGAAGCGGTACCTCTCGTTCTTCCCGTCGAGCTGCGACGAGGAGCCGCCGCGCCTGCCGGTCACCGATCCGATCGAGCGGCGGGAGGAGTCGCTGCTCGACCTGTTGCCCGAGAGCCCGCGGCGCGCTTACGACATGCTGAAGCTGATCGACGCGATCGTCGATCACGGCGATCGGCTCGACCTGAAGCCGCGGTGGGCGCGCTCGATCATCACCTGCCTCTCGCGCATCGGCGGCCAGCCGGTCGGCATCGTGGCGAACCAGCCGACCCAGATGGGCGGCATCCTCGACGTGGACGCCGCGGACAAGGCCGCGCGCTTCATGCAGATCTGCGACGCGTTCAACCTCCCGCTCGTGTTCCTGCAGGACGTGCCGGGCTTCATGATCGGCTCGAAGGTCGAGCACGAGGGGATCATCCGCCACGGGGCGAAGATGCTGCACGTCATGGCCGCGGCCACCGTGCCGAAGATCACGGTGGTCGTGCGCAAGGCGTACGGCGCCGGCTATTACGTGATGTGCGGGCGCGCGTACGAGCCGGACCTCATCGTCGGCTGGCCGACCGCGGAGATCAGCGTGATGGGGCCGGAGGGGATGCTCGGGATCGCGGCGAAGAAGATGTTCGGGGACACGCCGCCGTCCGCCGAGGTGAAGCAGGGGATGGTCGAGGCGATCCAGAAGAACATCGATGTGATGAAGGTCGCCGGGTGGGGGCTCATCGACGACGTGATCGATCCGCGGGACACGCGCAGGGCGATCGCGTGGGGGCTCGAGCTCGCGCGGAAGAAGCGGGTGGAGCGGCCGGAGAAGAAGCGGGGGATCCTCCCGGTCTAGCGCGGGGTGCGGCCGCGGCGGGGACGGCGAGCCGGAGGAGAACGAAGACCGTCAGGACACCGAGAGGAGAGGGAAACCTTCTAGGTTGGCGCCGCGCCGCCGCGTGGGCCAGCCTGTTCAGGGATCACTCGTCCTTCGCATCGTCATCCTTTTCGTTGTCCCGTTCCGGCGCCTGGCCCTCATCGGCCTCCGGCGGCTTCGGCGTCGGCACGGGCCGCGGCGCGGCCGCGTAGAACGGCTCCGGCGCGCTCTTCACGCGGAGGAGCGTCGAGTTCGTGGCGGGGACGATGGCGGTGTACGCGTCCAGGCCGAGCTGGGTGCCCGGCTCGTTCGCGTGCAGCGTGGCCGTGACCCGGTAGAGGCCCTCGCGGGCGAACGTGTTGTCGGGGCAGACCTCGCGCAGGAGGAGCGAGAGGTCGACCGACGCGCCGGGCTTCAGCGTTCTGTACAGGTCGCGCGGGATCGCCCCCATCGGCGGGGACGCCTCGCACACGGTCGTGCCGTTCGGACCGGCGACGTAGAACTCGAGCATCCGCGGCCGGATGGCCACGGTCATGGGGCGCTTGCCGGCGTTCCTCGCGCTGACCCGGACGACGATCGAGCGAGGGCTCGCCGCGTCGGACCAGGGCTCGCTCGTGAGCTCCAGGCGAGGCGCGTTGGCGTCCACGATCAGCCCGCCCGGCGAGCCGGCGGCGTGGTCCCTGTGCGACGGTGCCCGCGGTGCAGCGGCCTCGCCGGCTGGCCCGTCCGCGGAGGCTTGAGCGGCCTTGTCGCCCGCGGGTCGAGCGGTCTCGTCGGCCTCAGGCCGAGCCGCCGCGTCGGCCGACGGCTGCGCCTGCTCGCCCGCCGGAGAGGGCGGCTCGGCGCCGTCCGGATCGTCCGCGGCGGCCTCCTTGCGGGGCAGGCCGTAGCTCAGCACGACGGTGGGCGCGGCGAGCCCGGTCGCCGGGGCGAACGCCGGCGGATCGTCCGTCGACTCCACGGCGAACGGCGGTGAGGGCGCCTTTCTCGACCACTTGGGCGGCGGGCCCCAGCCGTACCACGCCCTCACCACCGAGCCGCCGGCGAGCGCAGCTGCGTCCTTGCCGAAGCAGAGCAGGCGCGGATCGAAATGCTCCATGTACGACTGGCCGGGCGCGAGCAGGAGCGCGCGCCGCTCCGGAAAGCCGCTCGGCTTGAGCCCCGCAGGGGCGGCGCAGCGGACCGTCTTCTTCGTGCGCTTGTTCAGCGTGTCGACCTCGAAGCGCAGCAGCCGCACGTCCGCCGGGATGCGCATGGGGCGCTCCCCGTCGTTGTCGATCCGCAGCGTCCACGGCCCCCGAGGAGACGGCGCGATGAGCCAGACGCGCGCCGGCGCCGGCGGCAGCGGGGGCTCGGACGCCTTCTTCTTCGCGCCCGCCCTGGGCGCGGCGGCCTTGGCCCTGTCAGCCGGCGCGGCGGCGTCGGCCTTCGGGCTCCCTGCCGGCACGGCGGAGCTCGGCGTCTCTCCCGGCTGCGCGGGACCCGACTTCTCTTCCGCGAGCGCAGGGCTCGACGCGAGCCCCAGAACGGCCACGGCGGCCGACGTGGCCGACGCGGCAGATACGAACAGACAGGCGATCCGGGCGAGACGTGTGCGCATGGAGGATCCGTTCGGGAGCGAACGCTTCCGCTTTCTTTCCGGGGGCGTCAACCTTAGCGTGGCCAGCGCGCCTGGCCTCCCTCGGAGGACCCGGCCGCTCTCCTCATCGCTCGAAGCGTGGTCATGCGCGGTCTGTACGCCATCGTCGACACCGACTCGCTCGCGCGTCGCGGGCTCGATCCGGCGGCGTTCGCCGAGGCCGTCCTCGACGCGCGCCCGGCGGCCCTCCAGCTCCGCGACAAGCGGGGCGGGACGGCAGGCACGCTCTCGCTCCTCCGCGCGATCCAGCCGCTCGCGGCGCGCGCGGGCGTGCCGCTGTTCGCGAACGACCGGGCGGATCTCGCGGTGCTGGCGCGCTGCGACGGGGTGCACGTCGGCCAGGACGATCTCGCGGTGCCCGCGGTGTACACGCTCGCGCAGCGCGCCGGCGTCACGCTGCGCGTCGGGCTCTCCACGCACACGCGCGCGCAGCTCGAGGCCGCGCTGCAGGGGCCGCCCGAGCACCTCGATTACGTCGCGATCGGACCCATCTTCACGACCTCGAGCAAGGAGCGCCCGGACGCCGAGGTCGGTCTCGAGGGGCTCGCGTCGCTGCGCGCGATGGTCGAGCGGGCGCGGCCCGGGCTGCCGGTCGTGGCGATCGGCGGCATC
>JAICEP010000725.1 GCA_025924095.1 Sorangium sp. | reverse complement strand
GCGGCCGCTGTGCCGGCGGCGACCGGCGCCGCCCAGGCGGGCGAGAAGAAGGTCGAATGCGGCGCGAAGGGCCAGAAGCTCTGTCCGATGCAGGCCTGGATGAAGAGCACGATGGCCTCGGCGACCTCGAGCGGCGACGGCGCGAAGATCGCTGCGGCGCTCCAGTACGTGGCCGGCAAGCCGCCGCCCGGCATGGGCAGCTGGGGGGCCATCTCGAAGGCCGGCGCCGCCAAGGCGAAGGCCGGCGACATCGACGGCGCGAAGGCGAGCTGCAAGCAGTGCCATGACCTCTACAAGGAGCAGTACAAGAAGACGATGCGCGATCGCCCCTGGTGAGCCGTCCGCCGCGCGCGCGGGCGGCGATCGCCGCCCGGCCGGCGGAGCGCGGGACAAACATCTTGGATGGGCGGGGGTGATGCGATAGAGCGCTGAGCCAATGGCGCGCGCTGTTCGCACAGGCCCCGGGGGTGCCCCAGCGCCGGCCACCTCGCCCACTCGCGCGCGGGGTGCCGGCGGCTCGAGCGGGGCCGCGAGCGCGCCTCGCGCCCGTGTCGGCCAGGCAGCCGACCCGTTCTCCAGCAGCGCGCTGCCGCCCTCGAAGCCGCGTGCGGGCGTGACGCCGCGGCTCACGGGGGACGCGGCGCTCGACGCCAGGCCGAGCACGGCGGCCCCGCCTCCGCCGAGCGTGCGCCCCCCGGCGGCCCTTGCACGGGCGGACGCGAGCTCTCCTGCGACCGCCTCGAAGAAGCCGCCTGCGCCGGACTCGAAGAAGCCACCTGCGCCGGAGGACGACGACGAGGACGACGAGGATGACGCCAAGGGCGGCGCGCAGCGCGGCCGGCCGCGCGGCCCGTTCACGCAGCACCGGCGGCTCGACTCGCTGCGCAGCTTGCTGCAGAAGCACCCTGCCGGCCTGACGATCTACGAGCTTGCGCGCGAGCTCAACGTCACGCCGCGCTCGCTCCGGCGCTACCTCGTCGAGGTCAAGCGCGAGCTCGACCTCGTGTCGGTCGCCACGCGCCCGGGCGGCCCTCGCCTCTGGCGGCTGTCCCCGAGCGAGGCGCCCCGGCGCGTCGAGGTGCGGCGGACGCAGGCGTACGCCCTGCTCGCCGCCCGCCGGCTCTTCGAGCCGATGCGCGGCTCGACCCTCTTCGAGGAGATCGACCTCGCCGCCCAGCGCCTGCTCGGCGTCGCGCGCAGGCCGGGGCGCGGCCCGAACGCCGGCGTCGCCGACGCGCGGCTGGAGGAGCGCTTCCTCTATCTCCCGTTCGCCCCGAAGGACTACGCCGCGCGGACCGAGGAGCTCGACGACCTGTTCCAGTCCGTCGCCGACCTGCGCCCGCTCCGGTGTCGCTACCGCCGCTCGCGGGACGGGCGCGAGGAGCGGGTGCTCATCCACCCGTACGCGCTCGTCCTCTACAAGGACGCGATCTACTGCGTTGGCCTCCACGTCAGCCGCGGCGAGGTGCGCACGTTCCTGCTCGATCGCATGCGCGACACGGAGTGCGCCGTCACCGAGCGGTTCGAGCTGCCCCCTGATTTCTCCATCGACGACTACTTCCAGGGCCAGTTCGGCATCTGGCGCGGGGGCGAGCCCCGGCGCGTCGTGATCGACTTCGACGAGCGCGTGACCGAGTTCGTTCGGACGCGCAAGGTGCACCCCTCTCAGGAGATCACGCCGCTGCCCGGCGGCGGCGTGCGGCTCACGATGCACATCGGCGACATGACGGAGCTCGCGACGTGGGTGCTCGGCTTCGGCGAGACCGCCCGCGTGGTCGAGCCGCCCGACCTCGTGGACCGCGTGAAGCGTGAGCTGGCCGGCGCGCTCGCCCGCTACGCCGAGGCGCCGCCGGCCGAGGGCTAGGGCCGCGCGCGAGCCCGCCTGCGGCTAGGGCCGCGCGCGAGCCCGCCTGCCGGAGCCGTGGCTGGCAGGCGGCTTGATCCGGCTCTCCGGTCGATGGAGCCCGCGCGCGAGCGCTCGCTGCGCGCGGCTCCTCCTCCGCCCGTGCGCGCGCGCCGCCTCAGCGCGGCGATGCGCGGAGCGCCTCGTCGATCATCTTCTGGTGCTCCGCCGGGTCCGCCCAGCGGCCGCGCCCCTCGGGCGGGAGCTGATCGATCGGATCGAAGTACGTGTACCGCTGCCCCGGCTTGACGCTCGGCGCCTCGAACACCGAGATCCCGGTCGTGCGGTCGTAGTGCTCGAACGAGTGCGCGTCGCGCTTGCCGCCGCCGCCGGGGGCGTCGACGACGAACGTCGGCGTGTTGAACCCGGCGGTCGAGCCGCGCACGTGCTTCTCGATCATGAGCCCGGTCGCGAGCGTGGTCCGGAGGTCCTCCACGCCGCGGACGAGGTCGTGGATGTAGACGTAATAGGGGTGCACGTGCAGGTGCCCCAGGCGCTTCACCAGCAGCTTCATCGTCTCGGGCGTGTCGTTCACCCCGCGCTGCAGCACGGACTGGTTCCTGACCGTGATCCCGCGCTCGAACAGCTTGTTCATCGCGTCACGGGTGACGCCCGTGATCTCGTTCGGATGGTTGAAGTGCGTGTGGATCACGACCTCCTTGTGCAGCTTCCGTCCGAGCTCCACCGTGCGCGTGACCGCGTCGATCCACTCGTCGTCGGTGAGGATCTTCTGCGGCATCACCGCCGGGCCCTTGGTGGCGAGGCGGATGCGCTGGATGTTCGGCATCCTGAGGAGCGTCTCGCCGATCGCGCCGAGCTGCTCCGGCCGCAGGTTGTACGCGTCGCCGCCGGAGACGACGATGTCCTCCAGCTCCGGGCGCGAGGCGATGTACGCGTACGCGCGCTTCCACCGCTCCTCGTCGACCTTGAAGTGGGTCTTCTCGACCTCCTCCGTGTCGATGCCCACCGCGTAGCTGCGCGTGCAGAAGCGGCAGTACACGGGGCAGGTGTCGAGCGGGAGGAACAGCGCCTTGTCGGCGTACCGGTGCGTCAGCCCGGGGACGGGCGCGTCCGCGCGCTCGTGCAGCGAGTCGAGCCCGAGCTTCGGGTGATCCGGCAGGAAGCGCGAGGCCAGCGGGATGAACTGCGTCCGTAGCGGATCTTTGTACGGCTCGCTCCAGTCGATCAGCGAGAGCATGTACGGCGAGACGCGGACGCTCATCGGCGCGTGCGCGAAGCCCTCGGTGGCGTCCCGGATGAAGTCGTCCGACACCATCCCGCGCAGCGTGTCGAGCAGCTTGTCCGGGCGGGTGATCGACTTCTTCGCCTGCCACCGGTGGTCCATGAACTGCTCGTCGGTCACGTCGGCGTACGCCGGGATCCTCCGGAAGTCGGGCACCTCGAGCAGGTTCGTGTGCTGGAGCGACGCCGGATCCACCGGCGGCTTGAGGGTCGCGATGTCGGGGCTTCGCTTTGTGAGTTCGATGAGGCTCGAGGTGGTCGTCATGTCGTGAACCCTTGCCCGCGCGGAGCAGAGAGAGCGTCAGGAGATTGGCCGCGTGCGCCTGTGCTTCCCGGGGCCTGCCCGGGGAGAGGCTGCGGCAGCGGTTCCTGGGATCGTAGCATCGCGGTACCCCCGTCGGGGGCGGTGTGCGCTGCGCTGTCGAGCGGCGCCTCTGGCTGGCGGGCGGAAGAGCGGTGCGGCGGGCGAGCCGATCAGGGCTCGATGGAAGCCACCGTTGTATCCCGGGTGGTTCGGTAGCGCGCATAGTAGGTCCGCACGCGCGTCACATAGGCCTGGGTTTCCGCGTAGGGCGGGATGCCGCCGTACCGCATCACCGCCCCTTCGCCGGCGTTGTATCCGGCGATGGTGAGATCGAGATCTCCGTTGAAGAGGTTGGCCAGGATGCGCAGGTACCGCGTTCCTCCGAAGATGTTCTCTCGCGCGTCGAACGCGTCGCGCACCTGCATGCGGAGGCCGGTCTCGGGCATCAGCTGCATCAGCCCCTGGGCGCCGACGGGCGAGACGGCCCGCGGATCGTAGTCGCTCTCGCACTTGATGATGGCGCGGACGAGCTCCTCGGGGATCTGGTAGAGCGCCGCGGCCTG
>JAICEP010000724.1 GCA_025924095.1 Sorangium sp. | reverse complement strand
TCGTCGCGCTCCATCAGCGAGACGCCGCCCAGCATCATCAGCGTGATCGAGCGCACCCGGATCCCGTTCTTGAGCGCGACGAGCGAGTGGGCCAGCTCGTGCGCCAGCACGGCGACGAACAGGCCGACCGCCAGGATCGCCCCCCAGGCGAGCGGCGGCAGGCGCAGCGCCTCGCGCGGGATCTCGAGCGACGCCGCGATGAAAGAGAACTGCGACGCCGCCACGTACGCGACGAACGGCAGGAAAATCAGCAAGGAGATGTGCAGCCGGATCGGGATTCCTCGGATGCGCAGGACTGTCAGCCCCTGATCGAACATATGCCTCCTGATCGCGGGTACAGATCGCGGGTACAGATGGGGCCGACAAGCACCTTCGCAAGCCGCCAAGACGGCGCCGGCGCATGGAAATCAGGGCCTCTTCGCAGATGCGCCGCGCAATGCAGAGGCGCACGCAGCGCCTGGACGGACTCCAGCGCGCGTCCGTCCCAGGCGGGACTCGGCGCGAGGAGCACGCATTCGAGGGCGTAGCGCAGCGCGGCGCCCCCACCGGCCGCGGATTGGCGTAGCTTGGTGTGACCGAGGTCGTCATGCGCCAGCGTGTCCCCGATGCATTGATGGCAGCGAGCACCAAAGAGCTCACGAGGGTCGAGCTCACGGTCCTTGAATCATCGCTCTCGGGCGGCGTGCCCAGGGACCTCACGGGCCATGTGTTCGCGATCGGTCCGGTCGGCTCGGTGGACGGCGGGCTGCCCAGGGCGGACGGCGCGCCGATCCTCAATGGGAATGGGATGATCTATCGGCTCGACTTCGGCGGCGGCAGCGCGGTCCGGCTGACCTCGAGGATCGCGCGACCCCCCTGCCATGACGCGGACGCCGCCTCGCGCCCCGGCACGCGCTTCGAGGCGCTCGGCTTCCGCGACGCGGGGCTGCTCCGCTTCTCGCCCCACCTCGGCCTGCGCAACCACCTCAATCACGCGTTCGTGCCGATGCACGCGCCCCGCGCGCCCGCGCGCCTCCTCGTCACGGGCGACACGGGGAGGCCCTACGAGATCGACCCGGCGACGCTCGAGCTCGTCACGCCGGTCGGGCGCAACAGCACATGGTACCCGGCGGCGCCCGTCGATCACCCCTTTCCGATGACGCTGGCGACCGCGCATCCGTGCTTCGACGCGGAGCGGGGTGAGCTCCTCACCGTCAACTACGGCCGCTCTCTCCTCCACCTGTTCGCCGCGTCGCTGCCGCGGCTCGACGAGCTCGCCGCGCTGCCGCGCTCCTGGGATCGGCTCGCGTCGGCGGCCGCGTCGATGATCGAGCAGCAGCTGCTCCGGCCGAGCGCGGATCGGCTCGAGCTCTTCGCGAAGCGCGCGCTCGAGCTCCTGCCCGCGCGCTTCCGCCCGAGCGCGCCGCCCGGCCCGGGCGACCTCCTCGCGCGGCAGGCGGCGCGCTTCGGCGGGGTCCCGCTCGACGAGGCGGCGGGCGACTTCGTTCACCTCCTGCGGTGGGACGGCCACAACGAGCCGGAGCGGCACGCGCTCGTCCTGCCGGGCGGCGCGCCGGTGCGCATCGAGCAGAGCGTGCACCAGCTCGGGCTGACGCGGCGCTGGGTCGTGCTGGCGGATACGGCCTTCCGGATCGGGCTGGAGAGCGTGGCCTGTCAGAGCCCCGGGGAGGGCCCCGGGGTCGATCGCCTCCTCCGGTCGCTGCTCACGATGCCCCACGAGCCGAGCACGACGTTCTACCTGGTCCGGCGGGACGCGCTCCGGCCGGGCGGCGGGTCCGTCGTCGTGAAGAAGGTCGTCGTCCCGCTGGAGACGCTCCATTTCCTCGTCGACTACGAGGACGCGGGCGACCGCATCACCGTGCACGCGGCGCACAACTGCGCGACCGACCACGCCGAGTGGCTCCGGCCCTACGACCGGCACGCGGCCGACAGGACGCCGGCGCCGCCGCGGCTCCGCGGGCTGTCCCCGCCCGGGCAGGCGGACGTGAACCGCATCGGCCGGTACACCCTGGACGCGGCGGCCGAGCGCGTCGTGGATCAGGCGGTGTTCGCCGATCCTGCGCGGGCGCTCGGCGTCGGCCTCTACGCGTACCGGGAGGCGGGCCCGTCGTGGATGCCGCCCGATCGCATCGAGAACGTCTACTGGCGTGGCTGCGGGATCTGGGACGAGCTCTCGACCGAGTTCATCGACCGGCTTTACGCGGCGCACCCGCACAGGTCGCTGCCGCTGGCGACGCTCCGGCGGATGCGCGCGGAAGGCGGGCACCCCGACAGCCTGTTCCGGTTCAACCACCGCGCGATGCGGATCGAGGATCGCTACGAGTTCCCGCAGCGCGCCGTGGGGTGCTGGCTCAGCTCGCTGCAGTTCGTGCCGCGGCGCGGCGGCAGCGGGGCGGACACGGACGGGTACGTGGTCGCGCTCGTCACGACGCCGCAGCGCGCGGAGGTCTGGATCTTCGACGCGACGAACCTGGCGCGGGGGCCGCTCTGCAAGCTGGGGCACCCGGCCTTCCGGCCGGGGCTCACCCTCCACATGGCGTGGCTCAACGCGGCCGCGCCGTGGAGAGCTGGATACAAGGTGCCGGTGCGCGAGGATTACGAGGATTTCGTGGCCGATGCCCCGCTCGACAAGGTGAAGGCGCTGTTCGAGGAGGCGGTCTATCCGCGGTTCGCCTGAGCCGCCTCTACTACAGACAGGGCGCCGCGGCGCGAGGCCGGGGCAGCTCGGCGCCGCGCGCGTGGACCCCGGCCCGGTGGCCTTCGCCCCGGTCGAGCAGCACGCCCGCGGCGCCCTCCCCCCCGGTCGCCCCGTGGTGGGGGTCGTCCCCGGGCGGCCCCGGGCGCTGGCCCCACGACCGCACATGGCTCGCCACGAGGATCACGCGCCGGGCGCCTCGGTAGAGATGCCGAGTCGCCGCATCGAGGGCCGCAGAGAAGCCGCCCTGAGCAGACCCGAGGTCGAGCGTCAGCGCCGGCGAGAGGCCGGCCATGCACGCGGCGAGGTCGGCGCCGCCGACGTCGCCGCGCCCGCCGTCGTCGCTCGTCATGATGAGGACATCGACGAAGGGATCGCGGAGCCGCCCCGCCTCGATGAGCTGCCGCAGCACCGCCGCAGCCATGGACAGCGTCGTCTCGGCCGCGCCGGCAATGGGACGCTCCACGACCCCTGTCGTCCTCTGCAGCCAGTCGGCGGAGCAAGGGAGACCATAGCTCGTGATGAGCTCCTGGTTCGTGACGACGCGCTCCGGAAGATAGGTCGCGACCGCCGTGATACGACACTCAGGCATGTTTCCGCTCTATTTCAGCGCCCGCACCCGGCGGCCGCCGATCTTGCAAACCCTGGTCAAGACAGCTCGATCCGGCGCTCCACCGCCGCCGATCGGCCAGCGCCGAGCGCGCTGGCCAGCCAGCGTCCCGGACGACATGAGACAACCCACCTTCGAGACGACGAGAGTCGTGCGGAGGACTACAAGTTCGGATGCTCCCTCCCCGTCTCCGACATCCAGCACTGGACCATTTACAGGACGTCCCGCGCAAGTGGGAATGACGGCCGCTCCGGCTCCGTCCGTGCCGATGATGGAGGAGCGGTCCACTGCGCTTCGCCGTGATCCGCCGCAGATCGACCGCCCGGCGCGCGCGACGGGCGTTTCGAGCGCCGGGCGGCAAACAGCGCTTCACGCCCTGACGCGTTGACGCAGTTCACCGCCTGCCGCCCGTGAGGTTACGTCCTCCCTGCGCCCTGTGCGGGCTGCCGCGGACACGCGACCGGGCCGGAAGCGCGGGCGCGCGAACGGAAGCGCGCGACGACGCGAACCGAGGGCGCCGCGACGCCGGTGCGATGACGTCGCGGAGGGAACGAGGGTGACGACGGCGGACGGTTCCGACCGGAGTCGAGGCTTCCGCTCTCACGGGGGAACGGATGCACAAACGTGTCGGAACGCCCGGCGCTGAGCAGCCAGGGCGCAGCGCGCACGTCTCCCTCGGACGGCGCGATCGATTGCGTCGGCGCTGCGCGGA
>JAICEP010000723.1 GCA_025924095.1 Sorangium sp. | reverse complement strand
TCGGAGTTCGGCACCGACGGGCAGTTGTCGGCCTTGTCGTCCGAGGCGTCGTTGTCGTCGTCGTCGTCGCACGCGTCGCCCAGTCCGTCCTTGTCCGTGTCGGCCTGGTCGCGGTTCGGCACCGATGGGCAGTTGTCGCCGGCGTCGTTCGCGCCGTCGCCGTCAGCGTCGCCGTTGAGGTCCCAGTTGACCACGCCGGCCTGCTCGGCCGCCGTCATCCCGAGCAGCGCCCCCGCCGGGAGGGCATCGAGGCGGATCGCGGTCGCGTGCGCGTCGGCCTGGCTCGCGTGCTGCCCGCCGAAGTGCATGAGGACCCGCGTCCCCCTGGGTGGCACCGAGAGGGCGAACTCGACCGCGGGCCCCTGCGTCGCCGCGCAGTTGTCGGTGGTCATCCCGACGCTCCCCGGCGCGATCGCCGCCGAAGGCCCGTAGAAATTGAAATGGAGGCTCGGATCCGCGCCCGCGTCGACGTCGTCCGTGGCGAGCCACCGGTCCACCGGCGTGAACTCAAGATCTCCGCTGTGCGACTGCGTGATCGTTGTGTCGTTGTCGGAGCCGACGTTCGTCTCGATCCGCACGACCGCCGGCAGCTCGGAGGCGGTGGGGTTGTGGAGGATCTCCAGGAACCGCGCCCACCCTTCGTCGGTGGGCACGTACACCTTCCTGGTGACCTCGAGGCGGCCGAGGAGCGCCGGCCCGTGGGCGAGCTGTCTCCCGTCCATCTCCGCCACCCGGGTCGAGGGAGGGAACCTCGCCCCGTCCACCCGCAGCATCATGCCGGTGTCGAAGGCGTCGATGGTCCCGTTGTTGACCACCCCGTCCGTCCCGACGTCCCACACGAAGGTGAGGCCATCCACGAGCTCCTGAACGGGGCCCGCGGCACCACACTGCGCCGCCGCGCTCCGCGGGGCAGCCACGAGCGCCAGCGTGACGCCGAGCCCTGCGGCCATGACGATTCGCTTCATTCTCTCTCTCTTCTGGGTGGTGGCCTGAGGGGCCCCGGAGTGAATCTCATGAAGGCGGTAAGTCATGAAGATTATTGATGTTTCCGTCCCGTCTGCCCGCCTTCATGTTCAAATCCGGCCACCACCCGCCCGCGGGTCACTTCGTCTCCAGGACCAGGAGCTCGATCCGCCGGTTCTTCTCCCGCCCGGCCGCGCTCTTGTTGTCCGCGATCGGCTGGCTCGCCCCGTATCCCTTCGCGACAAGCCGCTCGGCCGCGATCCCCTGCTCGACGAGCCGCCTGCGCACCGCCTCCGCGCGCGCCGTCGAGAGCGTCTCGTTGAACCGGGCGTTGCCGGCGCCGTCCGTGTGCGCGGAGACCTCGATCTTCACCCACTCCGGGTGCTGCGCGATCACGTCGTGCACCTCGGCGAGCACCGCCTCGCTCTTCGGATCGATCGGCGCCGGATCGTTCTTCAGCACGCGGAACACGACGGGCTCCAGCAGCACGACCCGCTCGCCCTGCACCCGCACCCGCGTCGGGCAGCCGCGCGCGGCCGCGTCCTCGCTCGCCGGGCCCTTCTCGCGCGGGCACGCATCGGCGTCGTCGAGCAGGCCGTCGCCGTCCTGATCCGCGGGCTTGCTCGGCGCCGCAGGGGGGCAGCCCGGCCGCGTCGCGCCGCCCGCCGCGTCGCCCTTCTCCGCCGGGCACGCGTCGAGCGCGTCGGGCAGGCCGTCGCCGTCCTGGTCCGCGGGACAGCCGCGCCGCGCCGGATCGCCGGCCCCGCCGCCTGCGGCCGTGTCGGGGCACACGTCGTCCGGATCGGCGACGCCGTCCTCGTCCCGGTCCTCCACGGGGCAGCCGTTTCGCCGCGCGTCGGCGCTGGCCAGCCCGTGCGTGTACGGGCACGCGTCCTCGGCGCCGGAGATGCCGTCCGCGTCCGGGTCCGGGTCCGCCGCGCGCTCGGGAGGGAGCGCAGGCGGAGCCCACGCCACAGTCCCGATCGCGCGGAACGACGGCGCGCCGATCGCCTCCCCGAGGCCCGGACCGGCGGCCGCCCCGACGACGAGGCCCGCGAGCGGGCGGAGCCGGGCGCCAAGCAGGAGCTCGGCGCTCGTGGTCCTCGCCACCGCGACCCGCTCGCGCGCGGTGAGCGACAGCGAGCCGCCCTGCAGCATCGTCTCGGCGTACACCTCCGGGCCGATCTGCAGCCGCTCGTCCCAGAGGAGCACGGCCGCGCCGCCGCCGTACGCGAGCGTCGACGGGTTCTCGGAGCTCCGCATCACCGCGCCGCCCGCGACGCTCCACACCACCCGCGCGACCCGCCCGCCGAGCAGGAGCTGCGGCGTCACGCGCACCGCGCCCTCGCCGACGTACGCGTCCGAGCTGCCCGTGGGCAGGTGCAGGGCCGCGCTCGTGCCGATCTGGAGCGCGTCGCGCTCATCGCCGAGCAGCCGGACGCGCACGCCGAGGCGCAGGTCGCCGAGCGCGGGGGACGACGGCGCCTCGGGTGCGCCCGCGCCGGCGGCGGACGCGGGGCCGTCGCCGCTCTGGGCGAGCGCGAGCGGGAGCGAGGCCGAGACGAGCAGCCGATCCCAGAGCGAGAGCGAGCCGCCGACGTGGAGGTGCGACTGGCTGCCGACGATCACCCGCTCGGGCGAGGCGCCGTCCGAGAGGGTGAGCGGGTCCTCCGCGTGATCGAACAGGACGAGCCCGCGCGGAGCCAGGTGTCCGCCGATGAACGGCGACGGCACGCCGAAGAGCGGGTCGCCCGCGGGGGTCGGCTCGAACCGGCTCAGCGCGACGGCGCCGGGCCCCTCCGCGCGGGCGGACGATGCGCCCAGGGCGATGCCGAGGAGCGCGCTCGCGAGCGCCGCGCCCACCGTGATGAGGCCTCTCATGGGCGCCGGATGGTATCCTCGCGAGCGCAAGCGGAGCAAAGGCGATTTGTCCGCGACGTTTCCATGTTGCTCGCCCGGCGCGCGCATCGGTTAGCATCGCGCTGACCGGAGCGCGGCCCTGCGAGGTTTGCCTCCGCCAGCAAGGAGCATCGATGCGACGGAAGCATCTCGGCCCGTGGGGGTGCGCCATCGTGGCCGCGCTCAGCGTCGCGCTCACGGCTGGCGTGGCGGCGGCCCAGCCCGCGCCTGCCGCGCCTGCCGCGCCCGCTGCGCCTGCCGCGCCCGCAGACAAGCCGCTCGCGGAGTCGCTGACCGGGATGGCCAGGGCCGAGCACGGGGCGGGCGCCGCGCTGTTCGACGACGGCGACTACGCGGGCGCGCTCGCGCGGTTCGAGCGCGCCTACGAGCTGTCGCGCGATCACCGGCTGCTCTGGAAGGTCGCGCTCTGCCAGAAGAACCTGCGGCGCTACGCGAAGATGCTCGCGACGCTGCGCCGGATGGAGGCGGAGGCGGGCGCCGCGCTGTCGGCCCGCGACAAGAAGGACATCGCCGACCTGATCCAGGCCGCCGGGGCGTTCGTGTCGCGCCTCGAGATCGCGGCCAGCGAGCCGGGGGCCACGGTGTTCGTGGACGACGAGCCGGTCGGGACGACGCCGCTCACGGCGCCGGTGCCGATCGACATCGGCGAGCGCCGCATCCGCGTGTCGAAGCCCGGCTTCGTCGATTTCGTTCGCCGGGAGAAGGTGGTCGGCGGCGGCAGCATCGCCCTCGTGGCGCGGCTCGAGCGGGCGGTGCACCGGGGTCGGCTCGCCATCGCGGCGGGGCAGGACGATCTCATCGCGATCGACGGCAAGGTGGTGGGCAAGGGCCGCTGGGAGGGCTCGGTGCAGAGCGGGACCCACGCGCTGCGGGTGACGGCGCCGGGGATGACGCCGCACGAGGCGCAGATCCTGGTCCGCGACGACGAGCGACGCCGCATCGACGTCTCTCTGGAGCGCGCTCCGGGGCCGGGCGGCGCGAGCAAGTGGCTCTGGATCGGCGGCGGCGCGGCGATCTTTGCCGGCGCGTTCGTCGCGGGCGCGCTGCTCTTCGAGCCGGGGACGCCGGCGGAGCAGGGCAGCCTCGGCACGGTCCCGCTCGGATTTGGAGGGAGACGTTGATGCGCACGAAGCGG
>JAICEP010000722.1 GCA_025924095.1 Sorangium sp. | reverse complement strand
TGAGCTCGCCCCAGATGTCGGGCAGCTGCTCCAGCCGCGCGCCGAACAGGTCCACCCGCTGGCCGCCGGTGATCTTCGAGTACAGGCTGTACTTCTTCGCGACCTGCCCGAGGGCGATGAGCTGGTCCGGCGTGATCTCGCCGGCCGGCACGCGCGGGACCACCGAGTAGGTGCCGTCCTTCTGGACGTTGGCCATGAAGCGATCGTTCGTGTCCTGGAGCGGCAGGTGCTTCTTGTTCAGGATGTGCTCGTTCCACGTCGAGGCGAGGATCGAGGCCACCGCCGGCTTGCAGATCTCGCACCCCTTGCCCTTGCCGTGGCGCTCGATCAGGTCGTCAAAGGTCTTGATCGCGTGGATCCGGACGAGGTGATAGAGCTCCTGCCGCGAGTAGTTGAAGTGCTCGCAGAGGTAGTTCGTCACCGCGACGCCCGCCTTCTTGAGCTCCTTCTTCAGGATGTCGGTGATCAGCGTGGTGCACGAGCCGCAGCCCGTGCCGGCCTTCGTGTGCCCCTTGATGGCGGCGACCGTGACGTGCTTGTCGTCGCAGATGGCCGAGCAGATGGCCTTCTTCGTGACGTTCAGGCACGAGCAGATCATGGCGGTGTCGGGCAGCGCCTCGACCCCGAAGCCCGCCGGCTTCGCGCCGTCGCGCGCCGAGACGATGAGGTCCTCGGGGTTCGGCGGCAGCACGATCTTGTTCTGCACGAGCTGGAGCAGCTGCCCGTAGTTCGAGGCGTCGCCGACGAGGATGCCGCCGAGGAGGTGCGTGCCGTCCGCGCTGACGACGAGCTTCTTGTAGACGTTCGACGCCGCGTTCATGAAGCTGACCACGCGCGCGCCGGGCTGCGTCGCGAACGCGTCGCCGAAGCTCGCGACGTCCACGCCCATCAGCTTGAGCTTGGTGCTCATGTCGAAGCCGCTGAAGGTCTCCTTCCCGCCGGTGAGGGCGTCGGCCGCGACCTTGGCCATGTGGTAGCCGGGCGCCACGAGGCCATAGAGCTGGTTGCTGTAACTGGCACACTCGCCGATCGCGTAGATGTCCGGATCCGACGTCTGACAGCGATCGTTGATGACGACGCCGCCGCGGTTGCCGATCGCGAGATCGCACGCCCGGGCGAGCTCGTCCCGCGGGCGGATGCCGGCGGAGAAGACGATCATGTCGGTCGCGAGATCGGTCTGGTCGGCGAAGAGCATCCGCGCCACGCGGCCGTGCTCGGCGACGATCTCGGTGGTCGAGGTGTTCGTGTGCACCGCCACGCCGAGCGACTCGATCTTCTGGCGGAGGATCGCGCCGCCGGCGTCGTCCACCTGGAGGGCCATCAGCCGCGGCGCGAACTCCACGACGTGGACCTGGAGGTCCATGTTCTTGAGCGCGTTGGCCGCCTCCAGCCCGAGCAGGCCGCCGCCGATGACCGTGCCGACCTTCGCGCCCTTCGCGTGGGCCGCCATGGCCTCGAGGTCCTCGATCGTGCGGTACACGAAGCAGCCCTTCGTGTCCTTGCCCTTGATCGGCGGGACGAACGGGTACGAGCCGGTGGCGAGGATGAGCTTGTCGTAATAGACCGTCTTCCCCTTCGCGGAGGTCACGGCCTTCTTGCGCCGGTCGATCGATACGGCCTTGTCGCCCAGGTGGACGTGAATCCCCGCCTCCTCGTAGAGGCCGGGCTTCACCATCGACAGGTCATCCGCCGACTTGCCGCTGAAGAAGGCGGACAGGTTCACCCGGTCATAGGCGAGCCGCGGCTCCTCGCAGAAGGTCGTGATGTTCCATTCGCGCAGGAAGCCACCGAGAACCATGTTCTCGATGAACTTGTGCCCGACCATACCGTTGCCGATGACGAGGAGGTCCTTCTTCTTGCTCATGAAACCCACCTTTGGACCCGGTGAGTCATTCTCACCGTCACTGCCGTACTGCCGTCCGAGCGAGGCGCCCGGCCGCACTCCCGGACCAGAAACTGTGTACTGTGGGCTCTGTTTCACAACTGTTTCGCAGGAATAAATTGTGTGCCCAGCGGCGCGCTCGATCCCGGAAATTCCCTCTGTTTCCTGCGCGTTTCGCGGTCGCGGACGAGCGTAACAAGGCTCTGCACGAGGGCGATCTGAACAGCGTCGATGAAAGGAAAAGGGCGATTCGCGCGAAACAGGAGGTGACTGTTTCGTGTGTGTGTCGCTCCGCCGGAGCGGAACCATTGCAATTCTGAAATGGCCGGCGGGCCGGTCACCCGCGCGGGGCGGCCTCGGCGACGAGGGCGAGCAGCTGCGCCGTCGCGACCGGCTTCGTGAGGTGGGCGTCGAAGCCTGCCTCGCGCGAGCGGCGGCGGTCCTGGTCCTGCCCGTAGCCGGACACGGCGGCGATGTAGGAGCGGCGGAGCTCGGGCTCGGCGCGCAGGCGCCGGACGACCTCGTAGCCGTCCATCCCGGGCAGGCCGATGTCGAGCAGGACGAGCTCGGGCTTCGACGCGCGCGCGGTCTCGAGCGCCGCCGGGCCGTCGTGCGCCATCGACACCGTGTGGCCGTGGAGCTGGAGGATGCGCCGCAGGCCCTCGGCGGCGTCGACGTTGTCGTCGACGAGGAGGACGCGGAGGGCGCTCGCCCCGGAGCGCGGGAGCTCGGTCGCGGGCGCCTCGGCGCTCTCCGCCGACGCGCCCGCGAGGGGGAGCCAGACGCTGATGGTGGTGCCCTCGCCGGCGCCGGCGCTCACGGCCTCGACGCGCCCGCCGTGCAGCTCCGCCAGCCGCTTGACGAGCGTCAGCCCGACCCCGAGGCCCCCCTGCGAGCGATCCAGCGTGCGCCGCGCCTGCATGAACGGCTCGAACACGAGCGGCAGGAGCTCGGCGGAGATGCCGACGCCGGTGTCGGTCACCCGGATCCACGCGTCGCCGCCGCTCGCCGTGGAGGAGAGCGAGACGCGTCCGCCCGGGTTCGTGTACTTGATGGCGTTGTTGAGCAGGTTCACGGCGATCTGCTCGAGCCGCACCCGGTCGCCGTGCACGAAGACCCCCGGCTCGACCGACAGGAGGAGCTCGTGCCGGCGCTGCGCGAGGAGCGGACGCACCGAGTCGACCGCGGCCTCGACCACGGAGCCGACGTCGAGCCGCTCCCGCTTCAGCTCGATCTTGCCGCGCGTGATCCGGGAGACGTCGAGCAGATCGTCGACGAGCCGCACGATCGTCTTCACCTGCCGCTCCAGGGTCGTGAGGACCTGGCTGTCGTCGCGGTCGCCGCGCTCGCTCGTGTTCATGCGCAGGAGCTCGAGGCCGGTGGTGATGGGCGCGAGCGGGTTGCGGAGCTCGTGCGACAGCATCGCGATGAACTCGTCCTTGCGCCGGTCCGCCTCGTGGGCCTCGCGGTACAGCCGGGCGTTCTCGAGGGCGACGCGCCGCTCGCGCTCGATGATGGCGGCGCGCTCCTCGTGCAGGCGGGCGCGCTCGATGGCCTGCGCGCACTGGCGCGACATCGCGACGAGGAACTCCTGCTCTTCGTGATCGAAGGGGCGCGCCTCCGCGAAGCTCAGCCCGAGCACGCCAATCGGCCGCTCCTGGACCCAGAGCGGGAGACAGCAGAGCGAGGCGGTGGCGGCGGCCAGCGCGCCGGCCGCGAACTCCGGGTACCGGGCGGAGCACTCCTTGCGCGAGCGCAGCCAGACGGGGGCGCCGGTCCGCAGGGGGTCGGTGATCGGCAGGCCGTCGGCGACGGTCATCTCCCGGAAGCGCTCGACGGCCTCGGGCGCGTAGCCGACCGCCTTGAGGCACTCGAGCGTGTCGCCCGCCGTCACGACGACCGTCCCGGCGTACGCGCCCGCGGCGGCGACGCCCTGGTCGACGACGACCGCCGCCACCGCGTCGCAGGTGAGCGCGTCGGCGAGCGCCGCGGTGATGTGCTGGAGGCCGGCCATGCGCTGCGCGGCGCGCTCGGCGGCCCGGCGCGCCTCCTGCTCGGCCAGGAAGCGCCGCCGCGCCTCGGACTCGGCGTCGCGGGCCAGGTCGTAGAGGCGCGCGCGCTGGAGGGCCACCTCCATGCGCTGCGAGAGCTCCTCGGCGAGG
>JAICEP010000721.1 GCA_025924095.1 Sorangium sp. | reverse complement strand
TGGGGTCACCGAGCCGGCGCCGCATCTGTCCCGCCCGTGCCGGCGTGCCGCGCGGGAGGCGGCGTGCCACGCGGGAGGCGGCGTGCCGCGCGGGAGGCGGCGTGCCACGCGGGAGGCGGCGTGCCGGGCGCCGGCTGCGGTCGTCGGGCGCGCGAGGTGGCGGCCTCGGGCCCCTTCTGTTAGAGGGTTCGTCGCTTCAATGCCCCGGTATTCGATCACGACGTTCGGCTGTCAGATGAACGTGCACGACTCCGAGCGGATGCACGACGTGCTCCGCCGCGCCGGCTACACCGAGGCCGGCGGCCCCGAGGAGGCGGACGTGCTCGTGCTCAACACGTGCAGCGTGCGCGAGAAGGCCGAGCAGAAGCTGCGGAGCGAGGTGGGGCGGCTCGCGCGCTGGAAGCGGGAGCGCACCGACCGGGTGGTCGTCGTGGCCGGATGCGTGGCGCAGCAGGAGGGGGAGCGCCTCCTCAAGCAGATGCGCGCGATCGACGTCGTGGTGGGGCCCGACAACATCCCGGAGCTGCCGGGCCTGCTCGGCGACCTCGCGCTCGGCGGGCTGCCGGTCGCGCGCACGGTGTTCGACCTCGACGCGCCCCGGTTCCTCGTGGCGTCGCCGTCGTCCTCGTCGCGCGCCGCGCCGACGGCGTTCGTGACCATCATGAAGGGCTGCGACGAGCGCTGCTCGTTCTGCATCGTCCCGCACACCCGCGGGCCGGAGCGCTACAGGTCGAGCGACGAGATCGTCGCCGAGATCGCGGGGCTCGTGGCCGCGGGGACGCGCGAGGTCACCCTCCTCGGCCAGACGGTGAACAGCTACCGCGATCCGCTCGGCGCGCTGCCGCGGGCCCCCGGCGCGAGCGCGGACGACCCGGACGAGAGCGAGTTCGCGGCGCTGCTCCGGCGCGTCGCGGCCGACGTCCCCGGCCTCGCGCGCCTGCGCTACACGAGCCCGCACCCGCGGCACCTGACGCCCTCGCTCGTCCTCGCCCACGCCGAGCTCGCCGTGCTGCCGCGCCACGTGCACATGCCGGTGCAGTCGGGCAGCGATCGGGTCCTCCGGCGGATGATCCGCCGCTACACGCGCGCCGAGTACGTCGCGAGGACGCGGGCGCTCGTGGAGGCGGTCCCGGGGCTGACGCTCTCGACCGACATCATCGTCGGCTTCTCGGGCGAGACGGAGGACGACTTCGCGGCGACGCTGTCGCTCGTGCGCGAGGTCGGGTTCAAGGGGCTGTTCGGCTTCAAGTACTCGCGCCGCCCGCACACGCCCGCGCTGAAGCTGCCGGACGACGTGCCCGAGGGCGTGAAGGGCGAGCGGCTCTCGCGCCTGTTCGAGGCGAGCGAGGCGCTGCTCGCCGCCCACCTGTCGGGCCTCGTGGGGACGACGCAGGCGGTGCTCGTCGAGGGGCGCGACAAGGAGCGCGGCGCGGGCGGCGCGCGCGGCCAGGGCGGCGCGCTCTGGTCGGGCCGGACGGGGCGCCACGAGATCGCGCACATCGAGGGCGCGGCGGAGCTCGATCGGCTCGGCGACGTCGTCGAGGTCTCGATCGCGCGGGCGAACAAGCACTCGCTGCAGGCCGAGCTCACGGAGGCGGCGCGCGCCGCGGCCCGGCCGCGGCAGCGGGGCGGCGCGGAGCCGGGGCCGGCGCGGCGGTCGCTGCCGGTGGTCGCCGCCGAGGGGGGCTGACGTGGCGCTCGTCCTCGACTTCGACGGGGCGTCGCCGCGGCTCGGGCGCGACGTGTTCCTCGCGCCGAACGCGACGGTGATCGGCGACGTGACGCTCGGCGACGAGGCGAGCGTGTGGTTCGGCGCGGTGCTGCGCGGGGACATCGGCGCGATCCGCATCGGCGCGCGGACCAACGTGCAGGACCTCGCGTGCCTGCACCTGACGAGCGGCGTCTCGGAGACGATCGTCGGCGCCGACGTGACCATCGGGCACGGCGCGATCCTGCACGGCTGCCGCGTCGGCGACGGGTGCCTGATCGGGATGGGGAGCATCCTGCTCGACAACGTCGTGATCGGCGAGGGCTCGGTGATCGCCGCGGGCGCGGTGGTGCCGCCGGGGAAGGTGATCCCGCCGCGGTCGCTGGTGCGCGGCAACCCGGCCCAGGTGATGGGCGAGGTGCGGCCGGACCAGGCCGAGCTCGGCAGGCTGGGCGCCGCGAGCTACGTGGAGAACGCGAGGCGCTTCCGGGCGGCGCTCGCCGCGGCGACCGCGGCCGGCGAGCCGGGGGCGGCGGCGAGGCGCGATGGCGGCGCGGTGGACGAGGTGAAGAGGCCATGAACATCACGGTGAACGGGGAAGCGCGCGAGGTGCCGGCGGCGGTCACGGTGCGGAGGCTCGTCGAGCTGCTCGGGCTGACCGAGGGGCCCGTGGCGGTCGAGCGCAACGGCGAGGTGGTGCCGCGGGCCGAGCACACGGCCGCCGAGCTCGCCGAGGGCGACGTGATCGAGATCGTGCACTTCGTCGGGGGCGGCTGAGGCCGCCCGGCTGTCGGCCCCAGAGCTCGGCAGAGCCCTCGACGGTCTAGCGATCTTCCAGATCGTCCGCGATCCGGCTACCATGGCGAGCTGCCGTGGATACGAGGGCCCTCGTCTTTGTCTTGGCGCTCGGCGGGTCGGCGGGCGTGGGCGCCGCCCTGACGGTGCGCGACGCGCTGCCGGCCTCGCCGGTGGTCCGCGGCCTCTCGATCGGCGAGCGCTTCCTTCCGGACGGCGCCTCGCCGGCGGCCTGGCTCGAGGCGAGGCGCGACGCCCTGCGCGCGCGCGTCGTCCGGCTCCGTCACGACGACGTGGAGCTGATCTCGACGCTCGGTGAGGTGGGCGTCGCGATCGACGTCGGCGAGACGCTCGCGGCGGCGCAGCGCGTCGGCCATGAGGGCCCCTGGGCGCGGCGGCTCCGGGAGGCCCGGCGGGCGCGGCGCGGCGGGATCGACGTGCCGCTCGTGTGGGCCGTCGACGAGGCGAGGGCCCGCGCGCTCCTCGAGCGGCTCGCCCCGCAGGTCTACCGGATGCCCGTCGACGCGCGGCTCGACCTCGCGAACCGGCGCAAGATCCCGGAGCAGGCCGGCCGGGAGCTCGACATCGACGCCTCCCTCGCGGCGCTCCGGGCCGGCGACCACGACGACGAGGAGCTCATCGAGCTGCCGGTCCGGTACATCGCGCCCGCGGTCGGCGTCGACGATCTGGTGAGCGTCGATGTCAGCCGGGTCGTCGCGGCGTACGAGACGAAGTTCAAGCGGCACGGGAAGGAGGCCGGGCGCGCCGTCAACATCAAGGCCGCCGCGTCCAAGATCGACGGCACCATCGTGGCTCCCGGCGAGACCTTCTCGTTCAACGCCCATGTCGGCCCGCGGACGCGCAAGAACGGCTTCACCATCGCGCCCGAGATCCTGGGCGACGAGACCGTCCCCGGCTACGGCGGGGGGACCTGCCAGGTCTCCAGTACGCTCTACGCCGCGTCGCTCTTCGGCGCGCTCGACACGCCGGACCGACAGAGCCACTCCCGCCCGAGCGCCTACATCCCGATGGGGCTCGACGCCATGGTGACCTACCCGGAGTCGGACCTGAAAGTCAGGAACACGCTCCCGTTCCCGGTCATGATCCACGCCTATCTGCCGGAACCGACGGTGCTCCGCGTCGAGATCCTGGGCGGCGACCCGGTGGCGGAGGTCGATCACCGCATCTCGGCCGAGCACACCGACGACTTCATCCGCCGCATCTACGTGAAGTCCGAGCTCTCCGAGGGCAAGGTGAAACGCCACCAGAAGGGCTCGTGCGGATACGACGTGAGGTCGTATGTCAAGGTCCGGTACAGGGACGGCCGGGTCGGCGAGCGCAGCTATACGAGCGAGTACAAGCCCGCGCCCGAGGTCTTCTGGGTCGCGCCCGACTACGACCGTTCCACGCTGCCGGAGCTCTCCGAGCACGCGAAGGCGGTGGAGGAGCTCCAGGAGGGGGAGACCCCTACCGCGGAGGCGCAGGCCCCTTCGACGGAGGGGCAGGGCGACGGTCCTGCGGTGGGGCAGGGCGACGGCTTCTCGATGTG
>JAICEP010000720.1 GCA_025924095.1 Sorangium sp. | reverse complement strand
CGGCAGCAGCGGCTTGTTGGGCTGGAGACAGAGAAAGGGAGAATACACAGGGAGGCGGGGAGGCGGGGAGGCGAGAGAGAGAGTACAGACAAGGAGAGGTGAAAGACGGGGACCATCGTTCGAGCTCGCTCGGGGGGGCTGCCTCCAGGTCGCTCGTTTTGTCGGGCGGGTGCCCGGGGACGTCAATTCTGCGCAACCGGGTCTGGTCCCGCGTCGACATACGGGTATGCCGGCGCTGGGGCTGCTGGTTCGAACGACTGATCCCGGCTCTCGCCTCCCCGCCTCCCCGCCTCCCTGTGAATCTCTCTCTCTTTATCTTCCTCTCCACCCAACCATCCGTCGTGAGGTCATCGCGGAGCGGGGGGACCAGGCGGAGCGGCAGCATCGTGATTCGATCGTTCCTGTCCCTTGCCGCCGCAAACGAGGATCTCGCGGCGCTCGAGGTCGGGTCCTTCACGCGGAGCTCGGCGCACCCAAGCAGACGGAGGCCGGCGCCGTAGAAGAGGGAGGCCAAAAGGAGCGGGACGCCGGTCATGCGATCCAGGGGTCGAGGGCATGGCGGCGCTACCGGGCCCGTCGCCGCCGACGGAAAGGACGCGAGCAAGTACGTAGAGCGCCAAGGCCGACACGCCCTGGGGACCAGGCGCTGCGCACCCGGCCATGCATGTCCCACGGCGAGCCCGCGCCGCGTCACCCGCGCGCGCTCTTCCGCGTTGGTGCGCCGCGGGCGCCGGGATACGCTCTCGAGGCATGGCGTCACGTCTTTTCGGTGCGGCCTCGCTGTGCGGGCTCGCCCTCGGCTGCGCGGCGTGCAAGCCGGCGGCAGCGCCGCTGCCGGCCCATGTTCGCGTCTCCATCGACGGCGCCGTCATCAGCCCGGCCAAGGCGGACGGGCGTCAGTGGGACGGCATGGTCGCGGTCCCGGCGGGGGCGCTCACCGCCATCGGCGACCTGCTCAGCACGGCGCACCCGGCCGCGGCGGCCGCCGGCGTGGCCGGGGTCGCCGCGGAGGCGGCGGGGGCGGGCACCGAGCCGCCGGAGCCTTTCGGCTCGGCGGAGCTGTTCGTGGGCGGCCGGTCGCTCGGGCGGCGCGCGCTCGATCGCCCGGGGCAGCGCGACACCTGCACGCCCGGCTGGACAGGCCCGCCGACGTGGCGCCGCGTGCCGCTCGCGCCGGATGTCCACGTGAGCGGTGAGCTCATCGACAGGGACCTGATCAACGACGACTTCATCGGGAGGTTCGCCATCCATCACGCTCACCTCGTCGAGGCGCTCCGGGCGCGCACGGTCTATCCGGTGGCCGTCCGCGATCAGGCCGCCGGACAGGTGCTGTTCGTCTGGATCGAGGTCTGGCCGGAGTAGGCCGGCGTGGACCCGCGCCGGCGACTCCGGAGCCCCCGCCCCATCGCCTGGACCTGTGCGATGCGGCGGCGCAGCGCCCGCACCGCTGCGCCGCCGCAGCGCCCGCGCCCGGCGCTGCCCAGCGCGCCGGTGAAGCAAACCTGCTCAACCCGTTCCCCGATGCGCCCCTCCCGGGGTATCGTGCGCTCGCCGCCCGTGGGACTCCGGGGCGATTTCCGAGCCCAGTCTGGTAACTGTTGTAGGTTGATCGCCCCACCATTCCCCGGGCGGCGCTTCGTATGCCTCCCGCGTCTCCCGCGCCCCCTGCACGCTTCCATACCGAGCGCGTCGAGCGCGAGGACCTCGTCATGTTCATCAACGCCTGCTTCGCGTGCACGGGGCAGGCCGAGTTCTACGGCTCCTCGGGCGGGCAGGTCGTCTCCGTCGAGTTCCTCCACGAGTACATCCTCGGCAACTACCGCCGCCTCTACGCGCGCACGCTCGCCGCCGGCATCAACCACTTCAACCAGGCGCGCATCGCCGTGAACCTCCTCGCGACAGGCGCCGAGACGCCCGCCGCCGATCGGCGCGAGGAGGGGCTGCTCATCGCGGCGGCGCTCCGGGAGCTCCCGCCGCAGCGCGCGCTCCGGGCGCTCCGCGAGCTCCGGGAGCGGCGCGTGAACAACCGCCGCGCGCGCGCCGTCATCCGCGACTACCTCGCCGGCCGGCCCGAGCCGGCCTTCGACGCCGTCAAGTACCGCGCCCACGTCCGCGCGCTCGCCACGCACGCCCACCTCCGGCTCCCCGGCGAGATCGGGCCCTTCCTGTTCGAGCCCGGGCGGCGCGCGCCGTTCGAGACGCCGCTCCTAGAGCGCGCGCGCCAGGCCCGTTACGCGAAGGAGGCCATCTTCGACCTGCCGCTGACCGTCGCCGAGGGGCTCGCCGCCGCCCGCGGTGTCTCGCGCGACGAGCTCCTGCGCCGCGCCGCGCCGCGCATGACCGAGGGCGAGCGCCTGCGGCTGCAGCGCACCGCCGGGCGCGAGGACGTCGACCTCGCCATCGACCTCGGCCGCGCCCCGCTCACCCGCCTCGCCCTCTATGCGCTCTCCCTGCCCGAGAAGACGCGGCGCGACCGCCGCGACGAGCTCCACGCCGCGCTCGACCGCGCCGCCGCCCGCGCGCTCCGCCGGAGCCCCGCCGCGCTCGGGCGCGTCGCCGCCGTGCTCGACCGGAGCTACTCGGCGTCCGGATCGAGCGAGAAGCGCCGCCGCCCGCTCGCCGTCGCGCTCGGCGTGAGCTACCTGCTCCGCGCCGCCGCCCGCGAGTACCGCGCCTTCTGGACCGCGCCCACGCCCGACGAGATCCTCGTCGACGCGCGCGGCCAGACCGATCTCGCGACGCCGCTGCTCGACGCGCTCGCCTTCCGCCCCGACGTCGTGCTCCTCGTCTCGGACGGCTTCGAGAACGACCCGGCCGGCGCCGCCGCCGAGGTCGCGCGGTGCTTCCGGGCGCGGCTCGACCCGGGGCAGCGCACGTCGATCGTCCACATCAACCCCGTGTTCGACAGCGAGCGCTACGCGCCCCGCGCGCTCGGCCCGTCGATCCCGACGGTCGGCCTGCGCGACGCCGAGGACCTGCCGACGGTCCTCGGCTTCGCCCGGTTCGCCGAGGGGACGGCGCCGCTCGCGGAGCTCGAGCGCTACCTCGCGCAGCGCGCGGCGGACCTGCTCTCGCGCCACGCCCGGCCCGCCGCGGCGCCGGTGGAGGCGCCCGCCGCGGCGCCCGAGGCGCCCTGATGGCCAAGGCGCCGGCCCTGCTCCAGTCGCTCGCGCTCCGGGGCCTCTCGGCCACGCACGCCCAGGTCTTCGCGGGCGTGCGCCTCGTCCCGCTCCTCCGGGCCGCGCCGCGCGACGACCTGCGCATCGCCCGCCACGGGTACGACGACACCCTGGCGATCGTCGATCTCAGCGACGGCGCGATCTATTGCTCGACCTACGTGCCGCACGCGCTCGTTGTCGGGTGGACCGACGACGGCTCGCCCGTCGCGTCCTACGGCGCTGCGCTCGGGGCGCCGACCGACAGCATCCCGCTCGCCAAGCGGTGGCGCGGCGTCAACCTGCTCCACCGCATGGCCCGGCGCGAGACGCGCGGCGAGGACCCGGCCGAGCGGAACCGACTGCGCTTCTTGCCGCAGCACCTCGCGATGGAGGGATTCCTCGCCTTGCACTTCAACGCGCCCGAGATCGCCTGGTCCGAGTACTCGCGGCGGGCGATTTCCCACGGCATCGACCCGCGCGTGGAGGTGTCGCTCTCCGGCCGGGCGATCCCGAGCCTGGAGGACGCGCTGCGCGTCTTCGAGATCCACGAGGGCCAGTGCGGCCTCCTGCTCTTCGTCGGCGAGCTGCTCGCGTCGGTGTTCGTCGTGTCGCACCCCGACGACTACCGCGCGCTGCACCGCACGCTGATCGAGGACTCGTACGAGCAGACGCTGCTCTACGCGGCCCGCCACAACGGCGACAGCCAGGCCTTCACGCACAGCTTCGACGCGGCGCAGATCGGCTCGCTCGACGATCTGCGGGCCGCGCTCGGCCGGGCGCGGGCCGAGTCCGGCGCGCTGCACGTGGACACGGCCGCGGGTCTCCTCGGCCGGCCGATCGCGGCGGAGCGCGTGTACCGGGCGGGGCCGTTCTCGCTGCAGCGGTTCATGACCGAGCT
>JAICEP010000719.1 GCA_025924095.1 Sorangium sp. | reverse complement strand
GGAGCAGATCGAGGTCATCGAGGCGCGGGCGCGGGCGCGCTCGCGGCGCGGCCGAAACGAGGAGGGGAAGGCGGCGCTCGCGAGGGCGATCGAGGCGGCGGGGAGGATCCCCAACGTGATGCGGGAGCGGCTCGAGCGGCAGCGAGGAGCGTAGTTGGCCGGAGCAGGAGAGGCGCGCCTCAGTCGCAGTCGAGGCACCTCCACTCGACCTGGCCATCCGCGGGCACCCCGAACCGCTCGACCGTGTATTTCTCGATATCGATCAGGAATCCGGAAGGCCGGGCGTTCTCGGTGCAGCACCCGCTGCAATCGGAGTCGGAGCACATGTCGTACACCGTGACGTCGATCTCCTTTCCATCCTTCCGGAGACGCAGGGTCTTCAGCTTGTAGGCCTCGAAGTCCTTGGAGTGGACGGCCGCGATGTTGTGCTCCTGGACCCAGCTCTCCGACTGCTGCCCTTCGAGCGCCGCGAACTGACCTGCCCACATGCACCCGTTGAACTTGATGCACTCCTCGCTGCCTGGGTCGGGGTACGACTCGAACTCCGTCAGGCTGGCCGTGCGCCACACCACGCCGGTGTCGCCCCCTGCGCCGGTGCCGCCCCCTGACCCGGCGCTGCCCCCTGACCCGGCGCTGCTCGTTGAGCCGGCGGTGCTCGTTGAGCCGGCGGTGCTCGCTGCGCCGGTGTCGCCCCCTGAGCCGGTGCTGCTCGCTGAGCCGGTGCTGCTCGCTGAGCTGGCGCCGCCCCCTGAGCCGGCGCCGCCCCCTGAGCCGGCGCCGCCACAGCTCGGATCCGTCAGCTCGATACTCGAGGGGGTGAACGAGGCGCCGGAGGTCGTTGAGAAATGGAACGTGAACGACGAGCCCGGACCCACCGACACGCTGGAGGTCATCGAATACGTGCACGTCGACCCGGATTGCGTGTGGGTCCAGCCCGGCTCGTGATCATCGCACGTGGCGCCGCTCGGCACCCCGAACGCGACCTCCGGCCTCGTCCAGCCGGTCGATCCGGTATTCTCGATCTCGATCGTGCCCCAGTAGTCCGGACTCCCGTCGTAAACGCTCGTCGTGACTCTGTAAGAGCAGGATGCAGGATGCTGCTGCACGTCGGAGGAGGTGCCGGACGGAGGCGCTGGGTCCGTCGAGCAGGCGACGAACGGAGAGAAGATCGCCGCCAACGCGATCGGAAGCCCCGGTACCCGCAAAGTTCGAACCGTGCTCATGCGAATATTCCCTTCTTGATGGATGCAACGTATGGGTTGAAAAACAATGACAAGCACATCCACCGCCAGAAATCCGGCGCGGCCGTGCCACGGTAGACGCCCGCCACGCAGAGCTCGAGGCTGAGGCCCCCGCGTCCGACAGGCCACCTTCTCGCCCTGCTGCTCCTCCTCGTGACCGCGCCGGCCCAGGCCGACACGGGCGAGGGGGAGGGCGCGCCGGGCTCCCCCGCCGTGGCCGCGCCGGGCTCCCCCGCCATGGCCGCGCCGGGCGAGCCGCCGGCGACCGCGGCGCCGGCGAGGAAGGACGTTTCCACCGGGCGGCGCGCCCTCGCCGCGGCCGGCGCGGTGTTCCCCGGGGTCGTGGCGCACGGCACCGGGCACCTGATCCTGGGCGAGTCGCGCACGGGGTGGACCCTCCTGGCGCTCGAGGGCGCGGGGGCCGGGCTCGCCGTGGGCGGGGTCGCGGGGGCGGCGGTCTCCGGGGCCTCGCGGCGCGTCATCGCCCCGATCGTGCTCGCCTCCGTGACGGGCGTGGGCCTGTTCGGGATCTCCCTCCTGGCAGACCTCTATGGCGTGCTCGCCCCGGAGGGCGGCACCGGCAGCCCTCCCTCGTCGCTGCCCTGGGTCGAGACGCAGCTCGGGCTGGCCTACGTCCACGACCCCACGTTCGCCTACCGCACGTTTCTCGTGCCAGGCATGGATCTGCGCCTGAGCTCGCTCCGCCTCTCGGGCTCCGGCTGGTTTGGCCTGAACGACGACAATGCGCGCCTCCGCGCCGAGGCCGCGCATCGCTTCATCGGCCCCGGCACGCCGGACGGCCCGAGCGCGGCGGACGGCTCGTTCCTCGAGCTCGAGGGCGCGCTCACCCATCACCGCTACACCTCCGACGACTTCTCGATCACGACTGGCGAGGTCACCCTCCAGGGCCGGCTCGATCTCGCCCACATCGGGCGCACGCTGCGGGGCTCGTTCGCGGAGATGGGGTGGGGGATCGCGATCGAGGGCTACCGCAACGGCGGCCGGCCGTTCGAGGGGAACGAGCTCTTGATTCCCCACTTCGCCTTCGGCATGTACCTCGGGCACGCGGGGTATCCGCGCGGCGAGGCCAAGGTGGTTTACGGCCACCGGCACGACGGGTACGCTGGCGGCGCGAAGATCCCCGGCCTCGGCAGCGGCGTCCCGGGCCACCTCGGCCTGCAGGGCCGGCTCTACGCCTCGCCCCGCTGGGGCCTGCTCGCCGACGTGCAGGCGGGCTCCGCGTACGTCGGGCGCCTGTCGCTGCTCTTTCGCCCCGGAGACTCGCCATGATCCTGAGAGACGCTCTCCTCGCGCTGCTCGCCCTCACCGCGCCGCTCGCCCTGTCCTGCCTCGACGTGGCCGAGGGCCGCGCGCGCCGCGATCGGGAGGTAGGAAAGGCCTCACAGGGCCAGGCGCGCGTCGCCGTGGACGAGGGGCTCGCGGCGATCCGCCGCCTCGAGCCGGGCGAGCTCTCGCTCTGGGCGAGCGCGCCCGCGCTCTCGATCCGCCTCACCGACGAGGCGGGCGGGCCGTGGAGGGTCACGATCGAGAACATGCTCGCCGACGCCGAGCTCTCGGCCCGCGTCGGGGACGAGCGCGTGCCCGTGGAGCTCGTCGACGCGCCGTTTCCGACCCAGCGCACCTTCCGCCTCTCCCTGCCGCCCGGCGCCGAAGTGACCCTCTCGCTGCGCCCGCCGGACGCTGCGCGGCGCGAGCCGTGGCGGTTCGCGGTCTTCGCCGACGTCCAGGAGGAGATCGACCGCGTTCAGGACATCTACGCGAAGATGAACGAGGCGGAGGGCGTCCGCTTCGCGCTCATCAGCGGCGATCTCACCTCGCAGGGCTCGGCCGAGCAGCTCGAGCGGTTCCAGCGCGAGATGAAGACGCTCCGTGTCCCCTGCTATGCGACGCTCGGCAACCACGAGCTCGGCACGCGGGACGACCTCTACCACGAGTGGTTTGGCCGGGGGAACTTCCGCTTCGTGTTCCGGGGCGTGCAGTTCACGATGCTCGACTCGGCCAGCGCGACGATCGATCCGCTCGTCTACGGGTGGCTCGACGGCTGGCTCGCCGAGGGGCAGGAGCTCTTGCACGTGGTCACGATGCACCTCGCGCCCCTCGACCCGGTGGGCTCCCGCAACGGCGCGTTCGCGAGCCGCGCCGAGGCGAACAAGCTCCTCACGATGCTCGCGGACGGGCGCGTGGATCTCACGTTCTACGGCCACATCCACTCGTTCTATGCGTTCGAGAACGCGGGGATCCCGGCGTACATCTCGGGCGGCGGCGGCGCGATCCCCGAGCGGCTCGACGGCATCGGGCGCCATTTCGTCACGGTCGACGTCGAGCCCCCCGGCACGATAGCGCAGGTCGCCGTCGTCCGCGTGGATTGAGCCTCGGTAGGCGTCTGTCGATGAGCGGCGGGTGCAGCCCGCGCGTCCCCAGCAGCCTTGCCGCGACGCGGGACCTGGCTGCGGCGCTGACGTGGCGCCGGCGCTCAGAGACCCGAGCCGGTCACCCTCTCGTAACAGCGCTCGCGGAGAACAGCGCGCAGCATCGCGGCTTCATCCGAGAAGCCTGCGCGGCGAGCGTAATGGTCGATATCTGCGGGGATAGGCCGCCTGAGCCGGTCCTCGAAATACCACCGGAGGAGCTCCTGCTCGGTGATGCGGAGATCCGCGAGGCTGGGCTCTGCGAGCCCTTGCTCCGCAAGGACGCGGCTCTTGTGGGTGATGCGCTCGATGAGCCGGCCGAGCTGCCCGGATGCGCGGAGGTGATCGGGGAGCGCCACGGCCGCGTGCGGCTCGAACATGGTCTGGG
>JAICEP010000718.1 GCA_025924095.1 Sorangium sp. | reverse complement strand
GCATAACGCGCTCGTCCCGAGCGGGCCCGGGCCGCGGTTCCTGCTCGGCCGCCGCAGCAAGGGCAGCCAGGTCAAGATGGTGGCCGCGGTCGACGCGAAGAAGGTCCTCTGGAAGGACGTGGTGCCCGGCGTCGATCCGCTCACCACGAAGGCGTCGGGGACCGAGGAGGCGGCCTACGCGGGCGGGCTCCTTGTCATCCCTTACGACATGAACGATCACAGCCAGGGGACGCGCCTCGCCTGCTTCGACGCCGCCGCCGGCAAGCGGCTGTGGGACGTGCAGGTCCACAAGAAGTCGCAGGTCTCGGCCGGGATCGCGGTCTCGGCGAACGACGTCTTCTTCGCCAGCTGGACGGCGGTCTACGTGATCTCGCTGAAGACAGGGCAGCTCAGGTACATGATCGGGACCGAGTTCTAGCGGGAGCGAGGCTGGTTTCGAGAACGAGAGGATTCGAGTGAGAAAGATCATTTACGACGTCGCGGTGACGCTCGACGGTTTCGTGTCGCACGAGGACGGCTCGGTCGACGGCTTCCTGATGGAGGGCGAGCACGCCGCCGAGTACGCCGAGCGCCTGAAGGGCTACGGCACCGTCTTGATGGGGAGAAAGACGTACGAGTGGGGCTATCCCTTCGGGCTCGTCCCGGGGAAGCGAGCGTACCCGCACATGGATCACCACATCTTCTCGAAGACGCTGCGCTTCGACGAGAATGCGGAGGTCCGGGTCGTCGCTCGCGACGAGGTCGCGGTCGTCGAGGGGCTGAAGGCGGTTGACGGCCCGGACATCTATCTCTGCGGCGGCGGCGCCTTCGCCGGCTTTCTCCTGGATCGCGGGCTCATCGACCAGCTTGTCCTCAAGGTGAATCCCATCCTCTTCGGCCAGGGGATCAGGCTGTTTGGCGGCAGCACAAGGAAGGTCGAGCTGGCGCTCGCTGGCTCGAAGCCGTACGCGAACGGCGCGCATCTCCTGAAGTACGACGTGAAATACGGCGGCGCGGCGTAAGGGACGCCCGCGACGCCGGAGCGGATCGGGATCTCCGCGCCATCCCCGCGTCACCCCCGGTGTTTTCCTCGTCTCGCGATCACGGTAGGCCCGAGGAGAGGCTGTTCGTCGCGCGGCGCGGGGCCCCGCCGATCGAGGACGCGGCGCCCTCGACAGCGTAAGCTCGCGCCCTCCTGTCATGTCGCCCGTCCAGCGGAACCCCTGGCTCATCTGCGCCTACTACGGCGTGCATTCGTTGATGTTCCCGGCGGCCATCTTTCCGCTGTTCTGGACCCAGGACATCGGCATGAGCGTGGCCACGATGATGAGCGTGCAGGCCTCGTTCAGCCTGAGCATCGCGCTCTTCGAGTTCCCCTCCGGCTACATCGCCGACCGCCTCGGCCATCGCCGCGCGCTCGTGCTCGGCTCGTGCAGCATCTTGCTCGGCTGGCTGCTCTACGCGCTCGCGCACGCGCTCTGGTCGGTGCTGCTCGCCGAGCTCGTGCTCGGCGTCGGGTTCTCGCTCGTCTCGGGGGCGGACTCCGCGCTGCTCTACGACTCGCTCCGCGAGCAGGGCAGGGAGCACGAGTTCGCCCGCTGGTACGGCCGCATGCGCTCGATCGCGCAGATCGCCGCGGGGAGCGGCGCCCTCATCGCGGGCTTCCTGTACGCGCGCTGGTCTCGCCTGCCGTTCGTGATCGAGGTCGCGGTCTGGGTGCTCGCCCTCGGGATCGCCCTCCGGTTCGGCGAGACCCAGCGCGCGCAGCCGAAGGTCGAGGACCACCTCGGCCGAATGCGCGCGATCGTGCGCGACGCGCTGTTCGAGCGCGCCGACTTCCGCGCGGTGCTGCTGCTCGGCGTCGTGTTCGCGCTCGCGTCGTATCTGCCCACCTGGCTCATGGCCCTGTACGCCACCGAGGCCGGCGCCGAGGTCACGTGGATAGGCCCGATGTGGGCCGTCGCCAGCTTCACCACCGCCATCGGCGCGATGCTGAGCGAGGGCGCCGGCCGCCGCCTCGGCATGACGGGGACGCTGCTCGTGTGCGTCGCCCTCGTGGCGGCCGGCTACCTCGGACTCGCGCTCTCCCATCACGCGCTCGGGTTCGCGTTCTACTTCCTGCTCACGTTCGTGCGCGGCCTCCACATGCCGCTGCTCCACCACGCAGAGCAGCGGCTCGCGCCCGACAGCGATCGCGCGAGCTGCGTCTCGCTCCGCAGCTTCCTGTTCCGCCTCGCCTTCGTGCTGCTCGCGCCCATCGTGGGAATGGGCGTCGATCGCTACGGGCACCGCCCCGTGCTGTGGGTCGCCGGCGCGCTCATGGCGGCGCTCACCCTCGCGGCGTTCTGCCTGTTCCTCGCCTGTGCGGCGCGCGGAGTGCTACGGCGTCGGTCATGAAGAGCGTTGCGCGAGAGGAAGAGGTGGACCGGTTCATCAAGCTCGTCGGGGCCGAGTCCTGGGAGGTCGCGCACAGGATCCTGGAGGGGCAGTTCGCCGTCCTCCATAACCGCGCCCAGGTGCTCATCGGCCTGTGCGGTATCGTCATCACCACGACCGGCTTCTCGGGCCGCCTCATCGCCGGCACGAGCCGCGCCGCGCAGGGGCTGATCATCGCCGGCGTGGCGACCGTCCTGCTCGCCGCGACGCTGATCGTCTGGGGTGTGCAGCACATCCGCTGGCTCACGCAGCAACCGGGCAACGACATGCGCAGCTGGCTCCTCGTCTCACTCGCCTACCGGGACCGCAAGACCACGATCTACCGCGTCGCCATCGCGTTCCTGCTGGCGGGCCTCTCGTTCTATGTCGCGGCGATCGCCCTGATGCTACTCCACCCCACCGCGGCGCCGGCCTCGGGCGGGCGCTGAGCCCAGCCCATCGACTGGGCCCGTGAACGACGCCGCAATCGCCTCGCATTACCCCGTTTCTCCCTCGGCGCGGCCGTGATGCGCAGTCGAGGGGGCTTGCCCGCTGGTCGGCGCGTCCGGGCTCCGCCCGCGGGCCTCCTGCGCGGGCTCGCACGGCAGCTCCACGATGAACATGGCGCCCGCGCGGGGCTCGCTCTCGATCCGGATGCTCCCGCCGAGCGCGTCGACGATGCGCCGCGCGATCCATAGCCCGAGGCCGAGCCCGCCGAAATGGCGCTCCGACACGCCGCGCTCGAACCGCCCGAAGAGGCGCGCCTGCGTCGCGCGGGCGATGCCGGCGCCGCGGTCGCGCACGACGAGCCGGGCCCGGTCGCCGTCTCTCTCGGCCCGGACATCGATGGGCTTCCCCTCCCCGAATTTGACGGCGTTCGACAGCAGCTTGTCCGCCACCTGAACGAGGCGCGCGCGATCCCAGAGGCCCACGATCCCCGGCTCCGCGTCGAGGAGCAGCGTCGAGCCCGCGCGCTCGAGCGCCGCCGCGTACCTCGCGGCGACGTCGCGGACCACCTGCGACAGATCCACCGGCTCCATCTGCATCTCCGGCTGGCCCGCGGCGAGGCGCGTCACGTCGATGAGATCGTTCGCGAGCCGCTCGAGACGCACGATCTGGCGCACGGCGCGCTCCAGCTTCCTGGCCGCGCGCTCCGGCCTCCCGGCCCTCATCCGGCCGACGCGCGCGTCTCGGAGCAGGATCTGGACTTCCAGCAGGAGCGGCGTGAGCGGTGTCCTCAGCTCGTGCGAGGCGAGCGTGAGGAACGTGTCGCGCGCCCGCACCCCCTCTTCGGCCCGCGCGAGCAGGCGCGTCCGCTCCCGCAGCACGCGCGCGAGGTCGTCGTAGAGGAACGCGTTCTCGAGCGCGACGGCGGCCTGGGCCGACAGGATACCCACCACCTCCACACGATCGGCCGTGAACGCGCCCGTCACGAGGTCGTTCTCGAGGTACATCACGCCGCGCAGCGCGCTCCCCGAGAGGACGGGCGCGCACAGCATGGAGCGGGACTGTCGCGATACCACGTAGGGATCGTCGCGCGTCGCCGGAGACGTGCGCGCGTCCTCGAGGACCATCGGCATCTGGGTCCGCGCCACCGTGCGCACGACGGAGAGGCAAACGCGATCGCCGGCGCGCTCGATGGGTATGCCCCCCGTACGGACGGCGCCGCGGG
>JAICEP010000717.1 GCA_025924095.1 Sorangium sp. | reverse complement strand
AGATCATCCCGCCGATGCCGCCGCCGCCGGACGGGGAGGAGGGCGAGATCATCCCGCCGATGCCGCCGCCGCCGCCGGACGGGGAGGAGGGCGAGATCATCCCGCCGATGCCGCCGCCGATGCCCCCGCCGTGCGAGTGAGGTGTTCGAGGGGCGCGCCGGTGCATCCGTTGATCTCGTGAGGTGGAAGATGGGCGAACGTGATCGCGAGCTGGAAGTTGCGCCCGAGTGGTGGCGCTGGGCCACGGAGAACCTGCTTCGTGGCGTGTCGGAAAGCGTGGTGTCGGAGCAACTCCAGGCAGCGGGCGTGAACAGCGCGCAGGCGACGGAGCTGCTCTCGACGATCGTCCGTTCGCCCATCTTCCTCGCAGCGCGGCCCTTTGCCCGGTCGGCGCGGCAGCAGGAGATGCTGGTGCGGCTGAAGCAGAGGATGGCGTCGAACGCCCTCGAACCGACGGGGATCCCGCGGCGCTCCGGCGTGTCAGCCGCGGAGTTCCGCGACGTCTATGTCGCCGGGAACCTCCCGGTCATCCTGACCGACGTGGTGACGCGCTGGCCCGCGTTTGGCCGGTGGACGCCGGCCTATCTCGCCGAGGCGTTCGGCGACGTCGTGGTCGATGTCACGACGGGGCGCCAGAGCGATCCCGACTACGACATGCACGCGGCGCGGCACACGCAGAGCACGTCGCTGCGCGACTTCGTCGCGCGCATCGAGGCCGCGCGCACGGAGACGAACGACTTCTACATGGTCGCCAACAACCGTGTCCTCGAGCGGACGAGGCTGGGCTCGCTGCTGAACGACGTGGTGCTCCCGGACGGGTACTGCGCCGCGCAGCGGCTCCTCGGCAGCTCGGCGCTGTGGCTCGGCCCCGCCGGGACCGTCACGCCGCTGCATTACGACACGTCCAACATCCTCTTCGGGCAGGTGTACGGCAGGAAGCGATACCGCATGATCGCGCCGTTCGAGACGTCGCTGTTCGAGGGCGCGCGCGCGATGTACGCCGACCGGGACCCGGAGCAGGACCCGATGAGCCCGGTGCTCGTGAAGGACGTCGTGCTCGAACCGGGCGAGGCGCTCTTCATCCCGGTCGGCTGGTGGCACCATGTCCGCGCGCTCGATGTCAGCATCAGCGTGGGGATCAACAGCTTTCCGTTCCACAACAACTTCGACTGGTACCGGCCGGGCAGCGTCGTGTAGCGCCCGATGCGGAGCAGCGCGTTTCAGGCGGCCCTGACCTGGCCCTGACCGGCGCGCGGGGCAGGGCTGGGCACCGGGCGAGGGGGTGGCGAGCGGGTCTTCGACGTCCTGCTCGCCCCTCAGCAGCTCCGCGCACGCGTCCTCGGGCGGCGGGCTCGCGGCGGGCACGGTTCTGAGGTAGTCATCGGCGCTCAGGGCGGCTCCTCGCAGGAGCGAAGACGCCCCTCACTCCCGGAGGGTCTCATGAGGGTTCCGATGCACGCGATGGCGGTCGACTCGTCGGTGATGATGCTGCGCAACCTGCTCGGCATCCTGGACAAGGGGGAGGCGCACGCGCGCGCGAAGGGCTTCGACCCTGCCGTGCTCGTGAACGGGCGCCTCGCGCCGGACATGTTCCCGCTCTTCAACCAGGTGCAATTCGTCTGTTACGGCGCCGAGGACTGCGCGGCGCGCCTGATGGGCAAGGAGGCGCCGCCTCTGGACGCCGGCGAGGAGACGCTGGAGGCGCTGAAGGAGCGGATCACCAGGACGATCGCTCGCCTCGAGGCGGCGCCCGCGGCCGCGTTCGAGGGCGCGGAGGACCGGGAGATCTCCGTCCCGCTGCGCGACGACCTGGTGCTGGAGCTCAAGGGGCTCGCCTACCTGAAGGACTGGGCAATCCCGCAATTCTATTTTCACCTGGTCACGGCGTACGCCATCCTTCGCCACAACGGGGTCGATCTCGGCAAGGCGGACTACGTGGCCGGTCTCGGCAACGCGATCCGCAAGAGAGGCGGCGGAGGGGCGCAGGAGTAGCCGCGCCTCTCACTCGGGCGTGCCCACGGCGGGCTAGCGAAGCGCGTCGCGCACCGCCGCGTCGAGCGTGTCGAGCACGAGGCGCACGCGCGGCACCTTCCGCAGCTCTCGATGGTAGGCGATGTAGATGGGCAGCGACGGCAGCTCCGCGTCGACCTCGAGCCGCACGAGCCCCATCGAGCGCACCGCGGTCTCGGACATGAGCGCGATCCCCTGGCCCTGCAGCGCCGCTTCGAGGAGCGCGTGGTGCGAGTTCGACCGCAGGACGAAGCGCTTCGCCCCGTGAGCCGCGAGCCACGTCATCTTCGTCGTCGGCCCCATCATCCCTTCGTAACCGACGAAATCGTGGCGCTCGAACTCCGCCGTCCTCAGCCGCCCGCCCCGCAGCCTCCGCTCGACGTAGCTCGGCGCGGCGTAGAGCCCGAACGAAGCCCGCCCGACCGCGCGATGGATGACCACGGGAGACGACGACTTGCTCGAGCGCATCGCGATGTCCGCCTCGCGCCGCGCGAGGTCGACGAGCCGCGTCTCGGAGAGGATCTCGAGCTGCAGCGCCGGATACAGCCGCCGGAGCTCGCAGAGGCGCTGCGTGACGGGCCGCACGATCTCATCGCTCAGCGACACGCGCACGGTCCCGGAGAGCGCCTCCTCCCCCTTGTCACGGCGGATCGCGTGTATCCCGCTCTCCATTTGCTCGGCGAGCGCCACGAGATCGAGCGCGTCGGGCTCGACCGACGTCCCCCCGTTGCCCCGGCGCACCAGCGGCCGCCCGAGCGCCGCTTCCAGCGCGTCGATGCGCCGCGCCGCGGTGGAGGTCGAGACCCCGAGCGCCCTGCCCGCGGCGAGGAAGCTGCGATGGCGGTGCAGCGCGAGGAGCACGCGGAGATCGTCCCAGAGCGGAGGGCCGGCGTTTTGCATCCGTGGAAATCGGATTACCACCGATGTCCGTTGTCGACAAGCGCGCTGGAGGCCATCTTCCAGGCATGAATGCTTTTCATTTCGAGGGCAAGACGGTGCTCATCACGGGCGCCTCGATGGGCATCGGCGAGGCGTTCGCCCGCGAGCTGTCGCGGCGCGGGGCGACCCTGGTCCTCGTCGCCCGCGGCGAAGAGAAGCTCGCCGCGCTGGCCTCCGAGCTCGGCAAGGCGCATGTCATCGCCGCGGATCTCACCGCTCCGGGCGCCGCGCAGCGCGTCTTCGACGCCGTCAGGGCCAAGGGGCTCGACGTCGATGTCCTCGTCAACAACGCCGGCTTCGGCGTTCAAGGCGCCTTCGACGGCCTCGCTCTGGCGACGCAACGCGAGCAGATCGATCTCAACGTCGGCGCGCTCGTCGAGCTCACGCATCTCTTCATGCCCATGGTCGAGCGGCGTCAGGGGGGCGTCATCCAGGTGGCGTCGATGGCGGCCTTCCAGCCGATCCCGTACTTCGCGGTCTACGCGGCGACGAAGGCGTTCGTCCTCTCCTTCAGCGAGGCGCTCTGGGCCGAGTACCGCCCGCGCGGCGTGCGCGTCCTCACCTTGTGCCCTGGCGCGACCGAGACGCCGTTCTTCCAGCGCTCGGGCGATGTTCCGGGGACCAGCAAGAGGGCGCGGCCCGAGGACGTGGTGCGCCTCGGCCTCGCGGCCTTCGTGGCCGGCCGCGCCTCGGTCCTCCACGGCGCAGGGAACAACTTCTCCACGTTTCTCCTTCGCTTCTTCAGCCGCGAGTTCACCGTGAAGACGTTGGCCCGCCTGATGAAGCCGCAGGCGCCCGAGCTCCCCGGCGCCGCTCGTCGCGCGGCGTGACCTCCAGGCTCCCCCGGCGCCCCGGTCGCGCGGGGTGGTGGCCTAATTTGAACATGAAGACGGGAAGGCGGGAGGGCGGGAAGAAGAGCTCAATGAGCTTCCCGCCTTCCCGCCTTCATGGGATTCATTCCGGGGCAAATCAGGCCACCACCCGGCAGAGCCTCAGTCGACGCTGACGGTGGCCACGGCGGTCCAGTCGTTGCGGCCGCCTTCGGAGACGAAGTGGAAGCGGAGCGCGTCCTCGTGGCGTGCCGTCGAGACGACGGCCGCGCAGGCGCCGACGAAGTCGTCGT
>JAICEP010000716.1 GCA_025924095.1 Sorangium sp. | reverse complement strand
CGGGGGCGCACGGCGGCTCGTATGTCGCGCAGGGCACCCGCATCGACGTGAACGATCAGGCCCGCCAGATCGGGACGCAGATCGCCGCGGTGGACAAGGGGTTCCTGGCGTTCGACCGGATCGCCAACGACATGAACCAGCTGCGCGCGGACTACGAGCGGCTGCGGCTGTCGCACGAGCTGTCCCGCGAGATCGCCGCCGAGCGCGACACGACGAAGCTGCTCGAGAAGATCCTCACGAGCGTCTTCAAGTTCATCCGCGCCGACCGCGGGGTGATCTTCCTGCGCAACGAGAGCGGCGAGCTCACGCCGCAGGCCATGCAGCGGCGTGACGGGACGACGGCGCCGATCAGCGTGTCCTCGACGATCCTGAACCACGTCGTGCACGAGCGCGCCGCGGTGCTCACGCACGACGCGGCGATGGACTTCGCGGCGTCGAAGGGCAAGAGCATGATCCTGAACCGGATAAGCTCGGCCATCGTCGCCCCGCTCGTCGCGCCGCTCCAGCACAACAACGAGGTGCTCGGCGTGCTCTGGCTCGACTCGGAGACGCTCGCCCAGTTCCAGCCCAAGGACCTCGAGCTCGTGACCGCCATCGCCTACCAGGCGGCGATGTTCATCGAGATCAACATCCTCGGGAAGAAGATCGAGAACGAGATCGTCACGCGCGAGCAGCTGCGCCGGCTGCTCTCGCCGAACATCGCCGAGCGCGTCCTCAGCGGTCAGCTCGCCGTGAAGCAGGGCGGCCAGCACGTCGAGGAGTGCACCGTCTTCAACAGCGACATCCGCGGCTTCACGCGCATGGCCGAGAGCAAGAAGCCGGAGGAGCTCGTCGTGATGTTGAACCAGTACTTCGAGCGGATGGTCGACACCCTCTTCCAGTTCGAGGGCACGCTCGACAAGTTCATGGGCGACGGGATCATGGCGCTCTGGGGCGCGCCGGTCGCCCACCGGGACGATGCGGTCCGCAGCGTGGAGTGCGCGCTGAAGATGGGCGAGGTGCTCGGCGAGTTCAACCGCGAGCGGCTCGAGCGGGACGAGCAGCCGCTCGCGGTCGGCATCGGGATCCACACCGGGCCGCTCGTCGCGGGGTACATCGGCAGCTCGAAGGCGCTCAGCTACACGGTGATCGGCGACGTGGCGAACACGTCGGCGCGGCTCTGCGCGATCGCGCTGGCCGGCCAGATCGTCATCAGCGAGACCACGTACGCGCAGCTCGGGGGCAGGTTCGAGACCGAGGAGCTCCAGCCCGCCAAGGTCAAGGGCAAGGACAAGCCGATCCCGATCTACAACGTGATCCGGAGCCGGCCGATGGTGCAGGTCCCGGCCAACGCCCTCGCCAACGTCGAGCCGACAAACGCCGCCCAGGAATGAGCGCCATGGTCGCGGCGCCTCCGCCCCGGGCGGGCGAGGCGCGCGCGTGGGTGCCCGCGAGCGTGCGAGCGTGCGAGCGCGCGAGCGTGCGAGCGTGCGAGCGTGAACGACGCGATGCGGCGCGGCAGCACAGCCCCGTAGCCGTCCGCCCGCTACAGCGTTAGGGTCCGCGCCGTGGCTGCTTCGATTCTACCTTTTGAGAAACCTGTCGCAGAGCTCATCGAGAAGGTGCGGGAGCTGCGGTCGCTCGCCGCGGCCGACCCGCGGTTCGAGCCGGAGCTCGCTCAGCTCGAGGACAACACGGGCCGGCTGGCGCGCGAGATCTTCGCCGGGCTCACGCCGATGCAGAAGGTGCTGCTCTCGCGGCACGCGAACCGGCCGTACACGCTCGACTACATCAAGCGGCTCTTCACGGACTGGGTCGAGCTGAAGGGCGACCGGCGCTTCGCCGACGACTGCTCGATCGTCGGCGGGCTCGCGACGTACCACGGGCGGAGCGTGGTGGTCGTGGGCCACCAGAAGGGGCGCGGCGCGAAGGAGAACGTGAAGCGCAACTTCGGGATGCCGAACCCGGAGGGCTACCGGAAGGCGATACGGCTCTACGAGATGGCCGACAGGTTCGGGCTCCCGATCCTGACGTTCATCGACACGATGGGGGCGTACCCGGGCATCGGCGCCGAGGAGCGCGGCCAGAGCGAGGCGATCGGCTCCGCGCTCGCCGCGATGGCGCGGGTCGGGGTGCCGATCGTGGCGACCGTCATCGGCGAGGGCGGCTCGGGCGGCGCGCTGGCGCTCGGCGTCGCGAACCGCGTGCTGGTGCTCGAGTTCAGCTGCTACTCCGTCATCTCGCCCGAAGGCTGCGCGGCCATCCTCTGGAAGGACGGGTCCCGGGCCGACGAGGCCGCGGCGCGGCTCAAGATCACCGCGCCGGACCTCCTGCAGCTCGGCGTCGTCGACACCATCGTCGAGGAGCCGACCGGCGGCGCGCACCAGGACCACGACGAGGCCGCGGTGCGGCTCGACAAGGCGCTCTGGACGACGCTCTCGTCGATGGACGGGCTCAGCCCGGAGGAGCTCGTGGACGACCGGTACCGCAGGTTCCGCGGGCTCGGGTCGTTCGTGGGTTAGGCGGCGCGTCGCCCGGGCGCTCCGGCTGGCTCTCCCCGGGCGCCGGGGCTATACGGCTCGCGGATGGACTACGGCAAGGCGATGCGGACGCTGCTGCTCGTGGGCACCAGCGCCGTCGCCGCCGGCGTGGTCCTCCAGGTGCAATCGCGGTTCAACGCCTCGGATCGCAGGGCGGCGCTCGGCATCGTGCAGCAGTACCGGCCGGAGGGCGGCCGGAGCGTGCCAGAGGCGATCGGCGCGCGGCACCCGGGCAAGGCGCCTGTGTGGACCACCGCCACCGAGTCGGCCTGCTTCCAGCACGTCCGCGTGCGCGCGACGATCGAGGGCGAGCCGAGCGCGGCGTACGACCTCCTCGTCGACATCAACGGTCCGTCGATCCACCCGGGGAACCGCGAGGGCGAGGCGATCCTCGGCGAGCTCACCCGTCTGCCGGCCGAGTCCGCCGCCGCGCCGGGGGCGCCGTGAGCGTCCGCGTGGCGCTGGTGGGCTGCGGGCGGTGGGGGGAGAAGCTCCTCCGCGCGCTGTCGGAGAACGCGCGGGCGCGCGTCGTCGCGGTGGCGGACGTCGACCGTGGGCGCCTCGCGCGGGCGCGCGCGCTCGCCCCGCGGGCGCGGCTCGTGCGCACGGTCGACGAGGCGCTGGCCGCGCGCGTGGACGCGGTGCTCGTCGCGACGCCGCCGTCGAGCCACGGCGAGCTCGCGCTGCGCGCGCTCGAGGCCGGCGCCGACGTGTTCGTGGAGAAGCCGCTGGCCCTCTGCGCGGCGCAGGCCGACCGCTGCGCCGCGCGCGCGGCGGCGCTCGGCCGGATCGGCATGGTCGGCCACCTGCTCCGCTATCACCCCTCGGTGGTGCACCTCGTCGCGCTCGCGCGCGAGCGGCGCCTCGGCGATCTCGTGAGCTTCAGCGCGGCGCGCCTCTCGACGGGCGGCGCCTTGGGCGGGGCCCGCTCGGCGCTCTGGACGCTCGGGCCGCACGACCTCTCGGTGCTCTCGGCCCTCGACCCGAGCCCGCTCGTCGAGGCGCGGGCCCACCTCTCGCCGGGCGGCGAGCACGTCACGCTGGCGGCGCGCCTCGAGAGCGGCCTCGCCGCGCAGATCGAGCTCTGCTCGTCGAGCCCGACCAAGGAGCGGCGGCTGCGGCTCGCCGGCAGCGCGCGCGTCGCGGTCTTCGACGACGTGCGCGCGCCCGACCGGCTCGTGCTCCTCGACGGGCGCGGCGCGGCGGCGGGCGCGGTGGTCGGCGCTCGCGACGCGCTCGCGCCGGCCGGGCACGAGCTCGAGGTGCCGTGGCGCGAGCCGCTCTCGGTGGAGATCGAGCATTTCCTCCGCTGCGTCGAGGACCGCGCGCCGCCGCTGACGCCGCTCGACGAGGGCGCCGCGGTCGTGAGGCTCCTCGAGCGCATCGAGGCGACGCTCGCGCCGGTCGAGGCGCGGGCCGTCGCCGTCGGATAGCTGCGTAGCCGCGTAGCCGCGGCCGCGCGCCGCTCTCGGGGAGCGCCCGGGAGGCGCGGCGAGGCCGGCGGCCGGGGCCGGTGGCCGCCGCGGGGACAGGCGAGGACAGGCGAGGACAGGCGATCACAGGCGAT
>JAICEP010000715.1 GCA_025924095.1 Sorangium sp. | reverse complement strand
GAGCTCGGGTGATGCTTGTCGGTTGTTGCCGAGCCAACAGAGCCGGAAAAATTCGTGCTCCCGGTCGTTCGAATGAAGGACAGCCGCCGTCGAACCATCCACGAGTCAGGTGGCATGGACAACGACCGGAACGGAGACCACAGCAGACGCGCTGCCAAGGTCCGATCGCGCGCCGTGCAGGTGCATGTAGGTGCCAGGGAGCACCACGACCGCGCCCTCCGTTCCCGCGCAGAGAGGCTCCCATCCAGGGCGGCAGCGCCGGTCCGCCGAGATTAATCCGTTTTAACGGATTGTTCATCCGTTATAGTAGACAGCAACGAGGGGCTTTGTTATGACGCGCCCATGTCAGGCATTGCCATCATCACTGGAAGTGTTTCCGCGCGCTCGAAGACCGCCGCGCTGGCTGCCCGCATCGCGGCGCGGCTCGGGCGCGAGGGGTTTCGCGTCACCCTCCTCCACGTCCGCGACCTCCCCGCCGAGGACCTCCTCTTCGGCCGCGTCGACTCCCCCGCCGTGGCGGACGCGGCGCGGATCGTCGCCGAGGCGGCCGGGGTCGTCATCGCGACACCCATCTACAAGGCCTCGTACACCGGCGTGCTCAAGGCGTTCCTCGACCTCTTGCCGCAGTTCGGGCTCGCGGGGAAGGCCGTGCTGCCGCTCGCGACGGGCGGGACCCTCGCGCACGTGCTCGCCATCGACTACGGGCTCCGCCCGGTCCTCCAGTCGCTCGGCGCGCGGCACGTGCTCGCAGGGCTGTTCCTCCTCGACAAGGCGCTGCGGCTCGGCGAGGACGGGCTGCTCGACATCGACGACGAGCTCGGGAGCAAGCTGGAGGAGATCGTGAGGCCCTTCATCGACAGCGTGCTCCGCGAAGGCCTCGCGCTCCCGGCGCGCGAGGTGGCCGCCTGAGATCCGGCCGGGGAGCAGGGCGGCGCACGGCGCCCTTCCGCTCGATCGCGCTCGATGCGCGCGTTCGGGCTCGAACGAGCTCAATCGCACGCCGTCGGAGTCGATCCGACTCGACCCCAGGACACGCGCCAACGACTCCCGATCCTTCGAGGTAGACCCATGCGCTTGCTCACGCTCCCCACCCCGGAATCGACCACGGCCCCGACCGAGCGCGCCAGGGCGCTCGTCTTCGAGGACCGCAGATCGCAGCAGCTTCTCCAGCGCGTGAAGCAGGCCGCCACCGGCGACGCGACCGTGCTCCTCGCCGGCGAGACAGGGACGGGAAAGGAGATCCTCGCGCGCTACGTGCACGACCTCGGCGCGCGCCGCGGCCGGCCCTTCATCGCCGTGAGCTGCGCGGCGCTGTCGCCCGCGCTCGCGGAGGGCGAGCTCTTCGGACACGAGCCAGGGACCGGCGCGAGAGGCCCCGCGCCAAGGCGCAGCCTGATCGAGGCCGCCGAGGGCGGCACGCTCTACCTCGACGAGATCGGAGATCTCCCGCTGGGCGCGCAGGCCAAGCTGCTGCGCGTCATGCAGGAGCGCGAGGTGCCCCGCCTCGGCGCGCGGCAGCCGGTGCCGGCCGACGTGCGCGTCATCGCCGCCACCAGCGTCCCGCTCGAGGACATGGTCGCCGTCGGCGGGTTCCGTGAAGACCTGCTCTCCAGGTTGAACGGCGCAGCGATCGCGGCCCCGGCCCTGCGCGAGCGGCCAGGCGACATCCTCCCGCTCGCGCGGTATTTCCTTGGCATGTACGGGCGCCGCCTCGGCCCCGCGCCGTGCGTGCTCTCGTCGTCCGCGGCGGAGCGCCTGCTCGCGCACCCGTGGCCGGGCAACATCCGCGAGCTCGAGCACGTCATCCAGAAGGCGCTCCTCCTCTGCCGCGCAGGCCGCGTGACAGGGAACGATCTGCGGCTCACGAGCCTGCCCCCGAAGGCGCCGGCGCTCGCGCTCCCCGGCGCATCGAGCCGCCTCGACGCGCTGATGGCCACGCTCGAGAGCACAATCGCCGCCCTCTTCGAGGGCGACCATCCCAACGTGTACGAACGCGTCGAGGAGGTCGTTGTCCGCGTCGCGTACCGCCGCTGCGAGCGCAACCTGGGACACACGGCGAACCGGCTCGGCGTCAGCCGCGACCTCGTGCGCGCGCGCCTGCTCCAATCCGGCGAGCTCGCGGCGCCCCCGACGTCGGAGCCTCCAGCCACCCTGTCGAAGGCCGGCGAGGCGCGCGCGGCGGTGAGAGAGCTCCTGACCTTCGACTCCTGACCGCGCGGGGCGCGCCGCCGGCGCGGGCGCCCTGCGCAGCTCGGCGCCGCGCGCGGCCCGGCGCTGCGACCGGCTCAGCTCTGCGACCGCTGGGGGAGGATGTCGTTGGCGATCACCTCGCCGACGAGCCCGACGCCGGCCCAGAGGTTCGGGCTGATCTCGAGCGCCTCGCGCCGCCCGCTGTGCAGCGCCGCCATGCGCCGCTGGCCCTCGGAGTCGAAGCGCGCGGACGCCTGCAGCGCCGGACAGGCTCCCTCGCTAACCCCGGCGGCCCTCTTCGTCGTCCGGACGCTGGACCATGCAGCCATACATGAACGCCGGATAGTCCGCATCCTCGCCCTGATTGCGCCAGGCGGAGACGGGGGTGATCCCATCGTCCGTCAATCGCCACGGACCGAGGAGCGCGCGGATGGCCTTCGGGGAGCGCATGTGAAACTTGAGCCCTGGAGCCTCGAGCAGCTCGACGATCTTCGGGTACTGGAGGCCCATCTCGCTGTCGAAATCGAGCGCCATGGTGCTGCCGGGCGGCGCCCAGTCGTACAGCGACGCGAACGCCGCCCTCAGCTTGTCATCGGAGATGAAGGCGGCGACGCCCACGAAGACGATGCCGAGCCGCCGGATCGGACCGAGCACGCGCTCGACCGACGCCTGATCCAGGGTGGTCAGGTCCGACGCATCGCAGTAGACGTAATCGGCGTTCGGCAGATCGGCCAGGATCTCCCGCCCCATCGAGATGTTGGTGGGATCCATGTCAGTATAGAGCACCCGCGCGTCAGGCACGACCTCGTGGACGTTCCCCGAGGTCGGCAGCCCGGCCCCGAAGACGATGAGCTGATCGATCCCCTGCGCGCGGATCGACCTCGCGGCGCGCCCGATGAACCGGCGGAGGACGCGGAACATGCCTCGGAAGTCCCCGTACGCAGCCTCGAACTCCTTCGCCGCGTCGACGTCGACCGGCAAGTAGTGCCTGCCGCCGAGCCAGTAATCGATCACGCGAGCCGAGTTCGCGCCGGCGAGCCGGCTACCGGATACTGAAGTACTCATCGTCTATCTCCGATCTCACGTCACGCGCCGGTGAGGTGTCGCGCCGCCCGGGCGCTCGCCCGCCCGGCGCGGCACATCATCGGCGCGCGACCATCATGATCCCATCGTCTCCGATGGATGTCGGCTTCCTCGTGAAACGAGCTCTCAGGTCAGCGGAGAGCCTCATTTTCATGATCTCCGCCGCCGGATGCCGATCGTACCAGAACCGCTGCAGGACCTCCGCCGCCCTCGCTATCCTCTCCTCGAGGTCGGCCTCGTCGCAGCGCAGCTCGACGTTCACCCTCACCATATCCACGTGCTTGAAGCCGTGGCTCCACAGCACATCCGCGGCCGTCGCGAGCAGATGTCCATGGTGCTCTGCCTCGTCGCCCGCCACGGCGCAGCAGTTGCTGTTCAGCAGGCCGATCATCTCGTTGTCAGGGGCCCCCTGCACGATCACGATCCTCGATCCGGGATCGCGCTTGTCGCACACCCGGATCATCTCCTGGACGGCCCCCACGACGTCATCGACGTAGTGGAGCACCCACGCCGACACGACGCCGTCAAACGTGTCTTCCTCGAGCGGCAGGCTCTCCGCTCTGCCGTGCAGCACGCGTATCCTGCCGTCCTCCCGCCGCTCCTCGTCCATCGCAGAGACGTTGGCCGCGTCGGGCTCGACGGTGATGCAGCCGCCGAATCGCTCCGCGATGCGCCGCACGACCACCCCGGTGCCCCCGCCGACGTCCAGGATCCTCCTGCACCCCTCGAGCGCGTCGAGGATCGGGGGGATGTCGTTCCGGACGAACCGGCTCGACGCGAGGGCCCAGGCCTGATGCGTCAGCCGGTGCGGCCTCCG
>JAICEP010000714.1 GCA_025924095.1 Sorangium sp. | reverse complement strand
GGGCTCCGCGTCGTCGTCACCGCGGGGCCCACGCTCGAGGACCTCGATCCCGTGCGGTTCCTCGGCAACCGGTCGACCGGCAAGATGGGCTTCGCCGTGGCCGAGCGGGCCGCGCTCCGTGGAGCGCAGGTCACGCTCATCGCCGGTCCCGTGTCGCTCGCCACGCCGCCCGGCGCGGAGCGCGTCGACGTGCGCGGCGCGCTCGCGATGCGCACCGCGCTCTGGCAGGCGCTCGGCGAGGACCTGCGCGGCGCCGACGCGCTGATCATGACGGCCGCGGTGTCCGACTACCGCCCGGCCGAGCAGCACGCGACAAAGCTGAAGCGGACGCCCGATCTCGCCTCGCTGCCGCTCGTCCCGAACCCCGACCTGCTCGCCGAGGTCGGCCTCGCGCGCGCCGGCAGAGCGCGGCCGCCGGTGCTCGTCGGGTTCGCCGTCGAGACCGCCACGGACGACGGCGTGATCGCGTACGCCCGGCACAAGCTCGCGACAAAGCGCGTCGACATGATCGTCGCCAACCACGCGGCGGACTCGTTCGGCCGGGACGACAACCGCGCCACGATCGTGACCCGCGACGCCGCCGATTCGCTCGGCGTGTTGCTCAAGCCCGTGCTCGCCGACCGCATCCTCGACCGGGTCGTGCAGCTGTGCGCGCGATGATCCCGGGCGACGCCGACGCCGCGCCTCCTGCTACGGCCGCGCCCCCGTCGGCCGCGCCTCCTGCTGCGGCCGCGCCCCCGTCGGCTGCCCCGGGCTCGCCCCTCCCGGCCCGGCCGCGCGATCCGGGGGCGACCGATCCGCGCGAGCCGCCGCGGGCCTCGCGCCGCGAGGCCGCGCTCATCGCCGCGTCCGTCACCGCCGGCGTCGCGCTCGCGGTCTCGTACGCGTTCCACCCCGATCGCGCGGGCGCGCCCGGCATGCTCGCGGCGCTCGGCGCGCTCTACGCCGTCCTCGCGGCGGCGACCGTGATGTGGCTCCGCCGGCGCGGCGAGCTCCGCGCCGCGCTCCGCCCCCTGTCGGGCGATCTTGCGCGCGGCGCCTTCGTCGCGGCGGTGCTCTACGGCCTGGCCATGGCGGTGCAGCTGGCGCTCGCCCCGCGGGGCTCGCCGCGCGAGGCGTGGCTCTTTCGCCTGTACCTCCAGCTCGGCGACCCCTCGGCCGACGCGCGCGTGTTCGTCGGCGCGGTCGTCTTCGTCGTGGCCGCGCTCGAGGAGATCGTCTGGCGTGGGCTCGTCATGCGCGCGCTCGAGGGGCCGTTCGGTCCGGTGACCGCCTGGCTGCTGTCGAGCGCGCTGTTCGCCGCCGCGCACGTCCCCACGCTCTTTCTGCTCGGCGATCCGCTCGCCGGGCCGAACCCGCTGCTCGTCGCGGCGGGCCTCGGCTGCTCGATCGTGTGGGGTCGCGTTGTGCACCGGACCGGCCGCCTGCCACCGGCGATCTTCGCCCACGCGTTCTTCTCGTGGGCGATCGTGAGCTTCCCGATCTGGCGCCCGTGCCGTCCGGGCGCCCTCGCCGGGATCACCCCTCGAGCTTCGCGAGCTCCTCTTCGGGGACGTCGAAGTCGGCGTAGACGTTCTGCACGTCGTCGTGGTCGTCGAGCGAGTCGACGAGGTTGAGGCAGACCTCGGCGTCGCGGCCCGCGACCTCTTTCTTTGTCTTGGGGACGTAGCCTGCGCCGCTCGACTTCACCGGGATCTTCGCGTCTTCGAGCGCCTTCACGACGGGCTCGATCATCTCGACGCTGGAGAGCACCTGCCACTCCTCGCCCTGGTCGCTGTAGTCGTCGGCGCCCGCGCCGACGGCGATGTCCATGAGCTGATCTTCGGTCGCCGCGTCCTTCGCGATGAGGAGGATCCCCTTCCGGTCGAAGGCCCACTGCGCGGAGCCGCCGGCGCCGAGCTGCCCGTTGTTCTTCTCGAAGATCTTCCGGATCTCGGCGACGGTGCGGTTCCGGTTGTCGGTCATCGCCTCGCAGAGGAACAGGGTCCCGCCGGGGCCGGTGCCTTCGTAGAGGATCTCCTCGTAGTTCGCGCCCTCGAGCTCGCCGGTGCCGCGCTGGATGGCGCGCTTGATCGTGTCGGCGGGCATCGCCTGGCCCTTGGCGTCGTTGACCGCCTTACGGAGGCGCGGGTTGCCGTTCGGGTCTCCGCCGCCCATGCGCGAGGCGACGGTGATCTCCTTGATGAGCTTCGTGAAGAGCTTGCCGCGCTTTGCGTCGAGGGCGCCCTTCTTCCGCTTGATGGTGGCCCACTTGGAATGGCCGCTCATGCCTGTCTGCTCCGTGATGACGGGGCGCTCGCTCGCGGAGCGCGCCCAGGGGAAAGGTTCGGCGCAAGCTGGAGCACCGATGGGTCCGAGGGGAGGGATCGCCGAGGCGCCGGGACCGTCAAGAGAGGGTCGATCTCTCTTTGGCGGTCCCGGCGCCCCCGCGTTTCGAACCGTCTGTCGCTCTAGCGGTGCGCCCGTGTGGAGGCAACCACGACGGCGCCTCGGCCGCCCGCACCCCTCCTGACCAGGAGAACGAGCGCGGCCGAGGCCCTTGACGACCTGGGTTCTGCGGGGGTGCCCGCCGTGTGACTACAGCGCGTAGCCGGTCTCGCCGTGCTCGGTGGCGTCGAGGCCCTCGCGCTCGTCGCTCTCGGCCACGCGCAGACCGATCAGCTTGTCGACGAGCTTGAGGAGCAGGAAGGTCATGATCGCGGCGTACAGCCCCACGGCCACGATGCCGGCGAGCTGCGGGACCATCTGACCGGGGTTGCCGGCGATCACGCCGTCGCGGCCGGCCTCGTTCAGGGCCTTCTCCGCGAAGACGCCGGTGAGGAGCGCGCCGAGGAGGCCGCCCACGCCGTGCACGCCGAACGCGTCGAGCGAGTCGTCGTAGCGGAGGCGCTCCTTCGAGACGACCGCGAAATAGCAGACCGCGCCCGCGAGCAGGCCGATCACGACCGCGGCCCAGGGCGCGACGAAGCCGGCCGCCGGCGTGATGCCGACGAGCCCGGCCACGATGCCGGACGCGACGCCGAGCGCTGTCGGCTTGCCCCGCTGCGCCCACTCGACGAAGAGCCACGCCGCGCCGCCGGCCGCCGCCGCGAGGTGCGTGTCGAGCAGCGCCAGCGCCGCGAGCCCGCCCGAGGTGAGCGCGCTGCCGGCGTTGAACCCGAACCAGCCGAACCAGAGGATGCCCGTGCCCGTCAGGGTCATCGTCAGGTTGTGCGGCACGTGCCGCTCGTGCGGGTACCCCGTGCGCTTGCCCAGCACGAGCGAGCAGATCAGCGCCGAGATGCCCGCGGCGAGGTGAACCACGGTGCCGCCCGCGAAGTCGAGCGCCCCCATCTCGAAGAGCCAGCCCTTCTCCGCCCACACCCAGTGGGCGACGGGATCATAGACAAGCGTGGACCAGAGCAGGATGAAGACCAGGTACGCCGGGAACCGCATGCGCTCGGCGAACGCCCCCGCGATGAGCGCGGGCGTGATCACCGCGAACATCATCTGGAACGCCGCGAAGGCGAGGTGCGGCACGGTTCCCCGCTCCACCCCCGCAAGTCCGCGCATGCCGATGTAGTCGAGCCCGCCGATGAGCCCACCCTGCGACGTGCCGAACGCGAGCGAGTACCCGATCGCCACCCACTGCACCGAGATCACCGCGAGCGCCGCGAACGAGTGCATCAGCGTCGCGAGCACGTTCTTGCGGCGCACCATGCCGCCGTAGAACAGGGCGAGGCCCGGCGTCATGAAAAGGACGAGGGCTGTCGATGCCAGGAGCCAGGCCGTATCCCCAGTGTCGATCTTCATGGCACGGGCGTAACGTGCCCGATGTTTCAACGAGGTTTCGGCGCCGCGGCCGGATGCATTTGACAGGGGGTCAGGAAATTTCTAACTCCCGCTCCGGCGGCACCGGACACCGGATGCGACGGTTTCGTGATGCCACGTACGTCAGGCCCGAAGCGGCAACCCGCGCGGAAGTCACAGGTGGATCGCGGGGGGAGCGGCCCCCGCCGTGTCAATCCTGTGGGCCGCGGACGGTCAGCACCGGGGCCTTCGCCGCGCGCACCACCCGCTGGGCCACGCTGCCGAGCAGCGCCCGCGCGATGGCG
>JAICEP010000713.1 GCA_025924095.1 Sorangium sp. | reverse complement strand
ATCTCGTCGAGCGACGGCGTGATCAGCCCGCTCAGGCCGATCAGATCCGCCTTCTCCTGCCTGGCGCTCTCGAGGATCTTCTCGCACGGGACCATGACGCCCATGTCGATCACCTCGTAATTGTTACAAGCGAGCACGACGCCCACGATGTTCTTGCCGATGTCGTGGACATCGCCCTTCACCGTGGCGAGGACGATCTTTCCCTGCGCCTTCACGTCCTGTCCAGCGGCGGCCATCGCCGCCTTCTCCGCCTCCATGAACGGCGTGAGGTACGCGACGGCCTTCTTCATCACGCGCGCCGATTTCACCACCTGCGGCAGGAACATCTTGCCGGCGCCGAAGAGATCTCCGACGACGCCCATTCCATCCATCAGCGGGCCCTCGATCACGGAGAGCGGGCGGCCGAGCTTGGCGCGCGCGTCCTCGGTGTCGACATCGATGTACGTGTCGATGCCCTTGACCAGCGCGTACGACAGCCGCTCCTCGACGGTGCCTTTGCGCCACTCCTCTTCTTTCTTCTCGGTCGCGGCGGCGCCGGCGCTCTTGGCCTTCAGCGCTTCGCCGAAATCGACAAGCCGCTCCGTGGCGTCCGGACGCCGGTTGAGCAGGACGTCCTCGACGAGCTCGCGGAGCTCCGGGTCGATCTCCTCGTACACCTCGAGCATGCCCGCGTTGACGATGCCCATGTCCATGCCGGCCTGGATGGCATGGTAGAGGAACGCCGAGTGCATGGCCTCGCGCACCCGGTTGTTGCCGCGAAAGCTGAACGAGATGTTCGACACGCCGCCGCTGACCTTGGCGTGCGGCAGGTTCCCCTTGATCCAGCGGGTGGCCTCGATGAAGTCGACAGCGTAGTTGTTGTGCTCCTCCATGCCGGTGGCGACCGTGAGGATGTTCGGATCGAAGATGATGTCCTCGGGCGGGAACCCCACCTCGTCGACGAGGATGTCATACGCGCGCTTGCAGATCCGGATCTTGTCCTCGTAGGTGGCGGCCTGCCCCTGCTCGTCGAAGGCCATGACCACGACGGCGGCGCCGTACTTGAGGACGGTCCTCGCGTTCTCGCGGAACTTCGCCTCACCCTCCTTGAGGGAGATGGAGTTCACGATGCCCTTGCCTTGCATGCACCTGAGGCCTGCCTCGATGACCTCCCATTTCGACGAGTCCACCATGAACGGGACCTTCGCCACCTCGGGCTCGCTGGCCAGGAGCAGCAAGAAGCGCGTCATCGCGGAGACGCCGTCGATCATGCCCTCGTCCATGCAGATATCGATGACGTTGGCGCCGTTCTCGACCTGCTGGCGCGCCACGCTCACCGCTTCTTCGAACTTCCCTTCCTTGATGAGCTTGGCGAACTTCGGCGACCCGGAGACGTTCGTGCGCTCGCCCAGGATCATGTAAACGCCGGGCTGCTGCGTGAACGGCTGCGAGCCGGACAGGCGCAGGGGGAGCGGCGGGCCGGACGAGGGCGCGCCGCCGGGCGGGGTGTCAGGGAGGGCAGCCTCGGGGGTGAGGGCGCGCGGGGGCTTGCCGGCGAGCGCCTTGGCGATGGCCGCGATGTGCTCGGGCGTGTTGCCGCAGCAGCCGCCGGCGATGTTGAGGAGGCCTGCCTCCACGAAGCCGCTGATGTGGCGCGCCATGTCCGGCGGCTCCAGATCGAAGCCCGTGGGCGAGAGCGGGTTGGGCAGGCCGGCGTTCGGGTAGCAGGAGATCGCGGCGCTGGACTTCTCCGAGAGCTCGGACAGGAACGGATACATCAGGTCCGGGCCGAGCGAGCAGTTCAGCCCGACGGCGAGCGGGTTCACGTGCTTCACCGCGGTCCAGAACGCCTCGACCGTCTGCGCCGAGATCATCGTCTCTCCGCCGCGCCCGACCGCCGCCGAGATCATCACCGGCAGGGTCTTGCCGTCCTTGTCGAACACCTCGCGAATGGCGACGAGCGCGGCCTTCGCGTTGAGCGAGTCGAAGATGGTCTCGACGAGCAGCACGTCGGAGCCGCCGGCGATCAAGGCGCGGATCTGGTGGACGTACGCCGCTTTCACCTGATCGAACGTCATGACGCGGAAACCGGCGTCGTCGGCGTCCGGGGAGTTGGACAGGGAGACGGTGAGCGGGCCGATGGCGCCCGCGACGAACCGCTGCCGCCCGTCGGCGTTCGCCACGCGATCCGCCCATTCGCGGCACTGCCGCGCGGATTGTTCGTTGATCTCCCAGGCGAGGTCGTTGAGGAACGGGTCGTCGATGATCCCTTGATAGAAGGCGGGATCTTTCCGCCCGCCGTGCTCCCGCGGGTCGTCCACGAAGAACTCGCTCTGGGTGATGCTCGTCGCGCCGAAGGTGTTCGTCTCGATGATGTCGGCGCCGGCCTCGAGGAACCGCCGGTGGATATCGCAGATCATCTCCGGCTGCGTGAGCGTGAACAGATCGCCGTTGTTCAGCAGGTCTTTCTTCGAATCCGCGAATCGCTTGCCCCGGATGTCCGCCTCCTTCATCCCGTAGGTGCGGATGGTCGTCCCCATCGCCCCGTCGATGATGGCGATGCGGCGCTGGAGGAGCTTCTGGAGTGGATGAAGGGGAGGCGTGGGGTTGTTGGACATCATGATCAGCCTCGCTTGGCGCTCTTGGAGGGACCCGGGGTCGGCTTGTCGGCGATGGCGAGCACGACCTGAAAATGTGGCTTCTTCGCCTCGCGGCAGGCGACGTCGGACACGACGACATCGAGCCTCGCGCGGGTGAGCATGGCGCGGAGGTCGGAGGGCGAGAAGCCGGGGTGGCGCTCGCCGTAGGGCGCGGTGACCTCCCGCTGCTGGTGCGCGTCGAGCGAGAGGATCACCAGCCGTCCGCCCGGGCGGAGCACGCGGGCGCACTCTTCGAGCGCCCGCGGCGGCTGCTCGGCATAGGTCAGCGTGTGAAACACGAGGACCGAGTCGAAGGAGGCCTTCGGGAACGGCAGTTCGTGGACATCGGCGACCTGGACGCGGACGTGGGGCTGGGTCGAGAACCGCTCCTTCGCGGCCTCGATCATCCGGCTGCTCGAGTCGATGCAGGTGAGCGAGCGGCAGTAAGGTGCGAGCGAGCCGGCCGCCGCGCCGTCGCCCGAGCCGACGTCGAGGACGTCGCCGAGGCGGAGCAACGCGGCGATGCCGACCGCGAGCGACTGCCACGTGCGGCCCGGGGAGTAGTGCCTCTCCATCTCGCCGGCGAAGGACTCCGGGAGGCCGCCGCGCCGCTCGGCGTCGAGCTCCAGGAGGCGCCGCTGGTCGCCTTCCAGGGTCGGGTCGGCCGATTTCGTGGCCTCATCGAGGAGGGCCTTCGCGGTCCCGGGCAGGGTATCGACCGCGAGCGCATAGAACGACTGCGGCCCCTGGCGCCTGTCGCGGACGAACCCTGCCTCGCGGAGCCGCCCGAGGTGCGTCGAGACGCGCGACTGCGCGATGCCCGTCACGCGAACCAGATCCGTCACCCGCAGCTCGCGCTCGCGGAGGAGCACGCACAGCCGTATCCGGCTCTCGTCCCCGAGGAGGTTCAGCGTCTCGATGTACTCGGAAAGACCCATGTATCCCTGTATCTAGATGCGCGAATGCAATAGAGCTCCCGACTGCCGGAGTCAAGCGCGCCGGCCGTCGCCAGCCCCGCAGGAGCGGCCGCGCTCGACCCCCCGCCGAGAACCACGCCTGCCCCGATGCCGCCGCAGGGCCGCCTTCGCGACCTCCCCCAGGCTGTGGCGTGAAGGCGGCCCCGTCGGTGCATGGATACGTTGTTGAGCTGGAGCGCCGATCTAGCGCCCGCGGCGCACGACCCGCGCGATCTTGCGCGACAGCACGTCCGGCGCCACCGGATACCGCGCCACATCGGCGGCGCCCGCCGCGACGAGCGCGTTCATCCTGTCCGAGGAGAGCCCCGCCGCGCACACGACAGCGCGCACGCCGGGCGCCGCGCGACCGAGCGCCTCGAGCAGCGCGCACGCGGCGTCCACGTCGGCGCCGGCGTCGATCACCGCCACGCCGAGCCCCGACGCGAGCAGCGCGGCGGCGTCCGGCACCTCGGCGAGGTGGATCCCCTGCGCGTCGAGCCCGATCTCGCACGCCTCGCTGAGCCCCT
>JAICEP010000712.1 GCA_025924095.1 Sorangium sp. | reverse complement strand
GTCGGCGCGCTCTCCGCGGCGCTCTGCGGAGCCGCGGCGCTCGCGGCGGCCGGCGCGGCGGCGCTCGCACCCGCGCTGCCGCTCGCGCTCGTTCCTGCGGGCTCCGCCTTGCTACACGAAAGCACCGCTCCCAGCACCCAGATCAACCCCACTGTTCTCATGAGGCGCCCATGGATAGCACCCCGTATGCCAGATGACGTAACGCAAATCTGCCGACCTTTCGTGAGGTGTGCGGGCCCTGGCCAACGCCGCGCGTGGAGCGCGCCCCGCTTTTGTGTGGACGCTCAACCACAGGCGAGGGTGTAAGCCCAGCGTCGAACACGACGCGCTCGGACTCGTGTCGATGAATGGCGTTGCGGCGCTGGCTGCTATCCCTCCGCGGGCGTGGCGTCTCGTCGAAGACCCGAATCCCCGCTCGCGACCTCCGGGGCGCGCGCCAGCCGCTCGGCCGAGGCCCTGCCGAACCGGAAGAAGACCGCCGGCGTCACCATGATATCGAGCAGCGTCGACGACAGCAGCCCGCCGAGGATCACGACCGCCACGGGCTGCAGGATCTCTTTCCCCGGCTGCCCCTCCGAGAGCGCGATCGGCACGAGCGCCAGCGCCGCCGTGAGCGCGGTCATCAGCACCGGGACGAGGCGCTCCAGCGAGCCGCGCACGATCATCGCCTCGCCGAACGGCGCGCACTCGGCCTTCATGAGGTGGATGTAGTGCGAGATCATCATGATGCCGTTGCGCGAGGCGATCCCGCACAGCGTGATGAACCCGACGAGCGTCGCCACCGACAGGACGCCGCCGGTGAGGACGACCGCGAGCACCGACCCGACAAGCGCGAGCGGGATGTTCAGCAGGATCTGGAGCGCGACAGTCCACGAGCGGAACTGCGAATAGAGCACCACGAGCATCCCGGCGAGGCTCGCGATCGACAGCAGCCCGATGAGCCGCGACGCCGATCGCTGGCTCTCGAACTGCCCGCCGTACGTCACGTGGTAGCCCGGCGGCCTCGGGATCGCGCCCACCGCGCGCTGGACCTCGCCGACCACCCGCTCCAGATCGCGCCCGGCCACGTTGGCGGACACAACGATCCTCCGCTGCGTGTCGTCGCGGCTGATCTGGTTCGGTCCCGCGCTCTCCGTCACGTCGGCGAGCTCCGAGAGCGGGACCTTCGCGCCGCTCGGCGTGTCGACGAGCGTGCGCCGCAGGGCGTCCGTGTCCTCGCGGAGCTCCGGCGGGTACCGGAGCACGACATCGACGGTCCGCTGGCCCTCCAGGAGCTGCGTGACGGTGCCGCCCGCGAGCGCCAGCTCGAGCTGCTCGGACAGCTGACCCGCGTTGACGCCGAGCTGCGCGGCGCGCTCCCGGTCCACCCGGATGGCGATCTGCGGGATCAGCACCTGCGGCTCGAGCTGGACATCCTTCACCCCCGGGACGGCCTCCATCGCGCCCTGCGCCGCCTTGCCGAGGCGCCGCAGCTCGCCGAGATCCTCGCCGAAGATCTTCACCGCGATCTGCGCGCGCACGCCCGAGAGCAGGTGATCCAGCCGGTGCGAGATCGGCTGGCCCACGTTGATCGCCACGCCGGGGATCCTGTCGAGCGCCGCCCGGATGTCGCCGAGGATCGCCTCGCGCGCCCGCCCGGAGGCGGCGAGATCCACGTCGATCTCCGTGTAGTGGACCCCCTCCGCGTGCTCGTCGAGCTCGGCCCGGCCGGTCCGTCGCCCTGTCGAGACGACCTCGGGGACCTCGTGCATCAGCTGCTCGGCCAGCGTGCCGAGCCGGCTCGACTCCGCGAGCGACGTGCCCGGCCTGGCCACCACGTTGACCGTGAGCGTCCCCTCGTTGAACGGCGGCAGGAACTCGGCCCCGAGCAGCGGCACCGCCGCCGCCGCCGCGAGGACCAGCGCGCCCGCGGCCGCCATCACCGCCCCGGGGTGCCGCAACGACACCGCGAGCACGCGGCGATCCGCGGCCTTGAGCTTGCGAACGAGCCAGCCGTCCTCGTGGCTCATCTGCTTCATCGACGGCAAGAGGACCGAGCAAAGCGCAGGTGTGACCGTCAGGGATACAACCAGCGAGGCGAGGATCGACACGATGTAGGCGATCCCGAGCGGGGCGAAGAGCCGCCCCTCGATGCCGCTCATCGCGAACAGGGGGACGAAGACGAGGACCACGAGGATCGTCGCGAACACGATCGAGCCGCGGACCTCGCTCGACGCGTCGCGGATGACGTCGAGCGGCGGCCTCGGCGAGGCGAGCGCCCGGTTCTCGCGCAGGCGCCGCCACACGTTCTCGACGTCGACGATGGCGTCGTCGACGAGCTCGCCGATCGCCACGGCGAGCCCGCCCAGGGTCATCGTGTTCACCGACAGGCCGGCGGCCCGGAAGACGAGCGCGCTCACGAGGAACGAGAGCGGGATGGCGGTCAGCGTGATCGCGGTCGTCCGGAGGTTGAGCAGGAACAGGAACAGGACGATCGCGACGAGGATCGCGCCGTCGCGCAGCGCCTCCGCCACGTTGTGGATCGCGCTCTCGATGAAGGTCGCCTGCCGGAACAGGCGCGGGTTGAGGGTGACGCCGGCGGGCATCGATCTCTCGAGCTCGGCCACCGCCGCGTCGATCCGCTCGGTGAGCGCCACGGTGTCGGCGCCGGGCTGCTTCTGCACCGAGAGGATGACCGCGGGCTTGCCGTCGATCGACCCGTCGCCCCGCTTGACCCGCGCGGCCTCCTCGACCGTCGCGACCTGCCGCAGGGCCACCGGCGTGCCGTTCCGCACGGCGATGACCGTGGCGGCGATGTCCGCCTCGGTCCGGGCGCGGCCGAGCGTGCGGACGAGGAACTCGAGCCCCCGCCGGTCGACGTACCCGCCCGTCGCGTTGGCGTTCGCGCCGGCGAGCGCGCGCGCGACCTCGTCGAGCGACACCGCCGCCGCGGCGAGCCTCGCCGGATCGACGGTCACCTGGATCTGGCGGACCTCGCCGCCGATGGGGATCACCTGCGCGACGCCGGGGATCGTGAGCAGCCTCGGCCGGATCACCCAGTCGGCCTGCGTCCGCAGGACCCGCGGCGAGACGCCCTCGCCCTGCACCCCGATCAGCAGGATCTCCCCCATGATCGAGGCGACGGGCCCCATCTGCGGCGTGATCCCCCGCGGCAGCTGCTCGGTCACCGTGGCGAGGCGCTCGGCGACGAGCTGGCGATCGCGGTAGATGTCCGTGGACCAGTCGAACTCGACGTAGACGACGCTGAGCCCCACGCCCGAGGTGGAGCGCACGCGCTCGACCCCGGGGGCGCCGTTCATCGCCCGCTCCAGCGGGATGGTGACGAGCGTCTCCACCTCCTCGGGCGCGAGGCCCGGCGCCTCGGTCATGAGCGTGACCGTGGGCCGGTTCAGGTCGGGGAACACGTCGATGGGGAGCTTCAGGAGCGAGTACGTCCCGTAGACGAGCACGAGCGCGGCGGCGGCGAGGACGAAGAGGCGGTTCCTGAGCGAGAAGCGGATCAGGGCGTCGAACATCGTCGCGGCTAGCCCCCCGCGGCGAGGAGGACGGTCATGGCGCCCTCGACGACGACGCGCTCGCCCGCGGCGACGCCCGCCGTGATCCCCACGGCGCCGGCGGACCTCGGCCCGACCGCGACGGCGCGCAGCTCGAACGTCTCGGGGCCTGTCTTCACGACCACCGTGGGCGCGCCGCTGCGATCGAGCAGCGCCGACACGGGGACGACAACGCTCTCGACGGCCGCGCCCCCGGCCATGCGCACGTGGACGAGCGCGCCCACCCGCGCGCGCCTGTCCTTGTTGTCGATCTCGAAGAGCGCCTGGACGGTGCGGGTCGCCGGGTCGACGAGCGCGGCGACGGCGCGGCGCCTCGCCTCGAAGCGCGCCGCGGGATCCGCGACGAGCGCCGCCTCGGCGCGGTCGCCGGAGAGGCGCGCCGCGTCCGCCTCCGGGATGCGCACGTCGAGCCAGAGCGTCGCGAGATCCACGATGCGCCAGAGCTCGGTCCCCTCGGCGACCTGGGCGCCCGGGCTCACGCGGCCGGAGACCACCGTGCCGTCGATCGTCGCGCCGAGCTTCTGCGCGCCCGCCCCGCCCGCGAGCGCCCCGACGTCCGCCCG
>JAICEP010000711.1 GCA_025924095.1 Sorangium sp. | reverse complement strand
CTCGGCCGCGCGCTCCGCCTCATCGCGGAGCACCCGGAGGCGCTGCGCGCGTTCGCCGGCGCCTCCCCTGCCGCCCCCGCGGCGCCTGACGCGCCCCCGAAGTCGCGCTGAAAGGCATCTCCCGACGAAGCGGCGGACGCCTCGTCGATGAGGATCAGGTCGACAGGACGGGAGGCGCGCCGAGAGCACGGAAGGCCTGGCAGCTCCGTCGGGCGTACACCGTGTTCCGTGCGCCACGATCGCCGGACACGCCGCGGTGGCGGCGCTCCCGAAGAACGGATTGTCATTTTGGCAGGATGCGCCATTGTACAGGTCGCCGACGTGTCCACTTTGGCAGAGCGGCACCAGAGGCGTTGCGATCCATGCGGTACTTCCAGCGGGTGGTCGATGGCACGACGCTCGCATTCACAGGAGATGTCGCAGAGACGCTGGCGGCGAGCGGGCGCTCGCGAAAGAGGCAGGTAGCACGATGTTGAAGATCCTCCGGAAGTTGAATGAAGGCAGCCTCCTCCAGCGCACCATGATGCATATCGCGGTGTTCGTCGCCGGGTCGGCGAGCGTCGTCGCGCTGACCAGCGTGCTGCTCGTGTCGACCGCAAAGGCCGTGCTGCCGCCTCACGACGCGACCGAGACCGGCGCCGACAAGGCGGAGGACAAGACGGACGAGGAGCAGGACGCCGACTCGGATGCTGATCCGAGCTCGCCGGAGGCGGCGGTGGGGAACACCGGCGCGAGAGGTGGGTCAAGGGCGCTGGCGCAGGCGCGTGTGGCGAAGCGCCGCGAGAGCGCGGTCGCACAGTGACCACCGCGCGGGCGCGGCCGCTCCAGCGAGCGTCACGATGTCGGTGAGCGCCCTGTTCCATACAGCATCTTTGCTGTAGCTCTCTTCTCCTCTGCTTCTCGATATCCTGCGACTGCCGCCGGGCAGTGCCGGCTGGATCTTGCCGGCGCGCACGTGGTAGCACCGTGGCCCATGAGCCAGCCCCCGAGCCCCCTCGCCACCCCCGTCGCCTGGGACCTGGTCGCAGACGATTACGCGGTCGATCTCGTCCCGCATTTCGAGAAGTACGCCGGCGATGCGCTCCGGCTCGCCGGCATCGGTCCGGGCGCCCGCGTGCTCGACGTGGCGGCCGGGCCAGGCACCCTGTCCCTCCTCGCCGCCAGGGAGGCGCAGGTGACCGCCATCGACTTCGCCCCGGCGATGGTCGAGCGGCTGCGCGAGCGCGCCGCGCGCGCGGGGCTCGCGGTGGACGCCCGCGTCGGCGACGGCATGGCGCTGCCGTTCGAGGAGGGCTCCTTCGACGCCGCCTTCTCGATGTTCGGGCTGATGTTCTTCCCCGATCGCGATCGCGGCTTGCGCGAGCTCTTCCGGGTGCTCTGCCCGGGCGGCCGGGCCGTCGTCGGGAGCTGGGCGCCGATGGACAGGACGCCGATCCTGGACGAGCTCTTCTCGGCGCTCCGCGCCGAGCTGCCCGGGCTGCCCTTCGGCGAGGGCAAGGCGCCGCTCGGAGACCCGGGCGAGTTCCGCGCCGAGATGGAGGCCGCGGGGTTTCGCGACGTCTCGGTGCGCGAGGTCGAGCACGCGGTGGAAGCGACATCGACCGAGGAGCTCTGGCGCTCGATGCGCCGGAGCAACGCGCCGCTTGTGCTCCTGCGGGACAAGCTCGGCGAGGCGCGCTGGGACGAGCTCGGCAAGGCGGTCCTCGCCCGGCTCAAGGCGCGGTTCGGCGAGGGACCTCAGCGCCTCGCCATGGTCGCCAACCTGGGCGTCGGCACGCGCTAGCACCGCGTCGCCAGCGATGAGGCAGCCCGCGGGTCAAGGGCTTCAGCGAGTGAGGTGAGGGATGCATCGGGTTGCCTTCAGAACATGCGAATGCCTGGCCGTGGTGTGGCTGCTTTCGCTCGTGGCTTGCGGCGGCGGCGAGTCCGTTGAGCGACCGTCGATGTCCGGAAGTGGGGATGCGGGCTCTGGAGGCTCGGCGACCTCGACCGGCTCGGGCGGCGCGGGCGCGTCAGAGGAGGGAGGTGTGGGCGGCGCGGGCGGCGGCGACGTGACGGGCTGTCCCGCGCTCGCTGGCCGTGGTCCCGTGCCGGAGCTCGGGCCATGGATGTATGGGTCGCTCCCCGGACCGTGCGCCCAGACGGAGACGTCGAGCGACACGGGAGCGGAGACGTCGTTCGTCTACGAGTACGATGGCGAGCGTGTCGTCGGAGCGGTCGAGACGCAAGGCAGCGATACCCACACGCACAGCTTCGAGTACGAAGGCGGGCGTATGGTCCGCATGATCCGGAGCGGCCCGGCCGACACCCGTGTTCTCGGCGTCGCCTACGACGACGACGCGCCGGCGATCACCATTGGCCACGACGACTACTTCATCAGATACGATTATGACGGCCGAGGGCGCCCCGCGCGAGCGACGTTCGACCACTTCACGGATGAGCTCCCGACCATAACGACAGCGTTCGTCTATGAGGATTGTCGGCTCCTCCGTCGGGAGCAGGGGGTGAGCCCGCTCGACGGCACCCCGAGCCCATCCCTGCCGGCCTTCACCTACGTCTTCGACGGCGATCTGCTGGTCGAGCGCGTCGGGGAAAAGCTACGTTCGGTGTACGACTATAGCTGCTGGTGATCGAGCCCTCGAGGGCGGAATGCTCGGGGCAAGGTGGTGGAAGGCTCCTCGCGCGAACCGCCTTCTTCCTGGGCCGGCTCCGGATCCGAGCGCTCCTCGCGGCGCGACGGCGCGGGCTACGGAGCGACGCGGAGCGTCCGCGACGCCACGAGCGCCCGGCAGACGGCGATCCGGTCGTCCAGGTCGAGCCCGGGGAGCTCGCGCACGTAGAAGATGCCGTGCCGGGCGATGAAGCGCAGCGCAGGCTCGCCCCAGGCATCGACGCGGACGAGCACCGCCTCGCCGTCGACGAGCTCCGCCTTGCCGTCGTTCAGCCGGACCGACACGTCGCGATCGCGGATCACGCGCCGCGGGCCGCAGACGGACGCCGCGTCGTTCCACACCTCGGGCGGCGGCTCACCGTAAAGAGCGCTGTACGCGGCCGCGAACTCGTCCCACGTCGCCTCGGGGGCCGCGTGCGTGACGGGCGCGTTGGCCGGCGCGTGGTGCAGGAAGCGCCCGAAGAAGCGCTGGCAGAAATCGGCGTACTCGATCGTGAAGAGGACGAACTGGTGCCAGGCCTCGTCGACGCGCAACGAGAACATCGGGGTTGCGCGGGTACGGTCGGACTCGACGAGCCAGAGATAGCGCGCGAGCTCCCGGAACAGCGCCTCCGCCTCGCGCTCGGTGGCCACGGTCTTGTTCATGAGCAGCTTGGAGATCACGAAGGGCGCGCGGTAGGCGAAGAGATCAGGCCGCCTGCGCGCGTTCGCCGTCACCACATCGATTTGCATGGGTTGCATGGTCAGTTCTCCTGGGCTGCGAAGGGCTGAAAGGTCCCCCAGTCGACGAGCGCGCGGGCCAGCGCGAGCTGCTCCGCCTCGACGAGACCTGGGATGTCGCGGGGCCTCATCTCGCCCGCCGCCGCGAGCGCGCGGAGCGCGGGCTCGGCCCACGCCTCGATGCGCAAGAGGAGCTGCGCTCGCTCGCCGCAGCGCGCGCGGAGCTCGGCGCGACCCGCGCTCCGGATCACGTCGAGATCCACGCCCGGCCAGCGGCGCACGAGGACCGCGCGCGGGTCGAGCTCCTCGGGCCGGCCGAGCGCGCGGGCGGCGCGCTTTCGGGTGCCGGCGTCGCCGCGGGCGTGGAGGCGCGCGAGGAGCGCGGCGGCCCGCGGGCCCCGCTGCGCGAGGGCGTCGATCTGCGCCCGCCGCACGCACTCGCGCTCATGCGCGAGGAGCGCCGCCGAGAGCGCATCTCCCGCGGCGGCCCGCGGCGCCGCGGGGGTCAGCCCGTCGATGGGGCCCACCTGCTCCTCGAGCACCGGACCGTCGTGAGGGCCGAACAGGTGCAGCGAGATCGACCAGCTCCCGGTCGGGTTCCGCGGATCATGGATGCAGGGCCCGTAGATGTGGCCGACCCGGCCCGCCTCGGCGGAGAACAGGTGCTTCGGCACGAGCCGCCTCGCGCGGACCGTCGCATCCCAGTCGAAGGTCGCGACGTCGAGCGTG
>JAICEP010000710.1 GCA_025924095.1 Sorangium sp. | reverse complement strand
TCGAGTCGCCGGACATCAGCTCTTGCCAGAACGTCGGCCTCACCTCGATCGGCAGCGCGTCGCCCCCGTCCGCGAGGTGCAGGTATGTGCTGCGGAGATCGAACCCGGGCTGTCTCTGATTGGCCATCTCGTCCCTCACGTCGCTCCTGAGCGCCCTCATGGCAACAGGCCACCCCTGCCCTGTCAACCGCTCTCCCCCGGCGCCGCCGCCGCGCGCCTCCCCGGCGCGCCCGCCGCCGCCCAGCCCGCCACGACGGAGCCCGCCGGGCTCTACTGAACAAATGCTCCCATCCCGACCAGGACGCGCTACACTGCGCGCGCAGCGACCGCCCCCTCGCCCGGCGCTGACCGCACCATGCCGCGCCCCGTGAACAACCCTCCGAACCCGTGGTCGTCAACGCAGGTCGAGTACCTCGAAGAGGCGCCCCCGGCGACGCTGCAGATCTTCGAGGAGCAGGCCCGCTCCATCGTGAGCGCGAACGACAGCCCCGATCTTCCATTCCGGTACAGCGTCAACCCGTACCGGGGCTGCATCCACGCCTGCGCCTACTGCTATGCCCGGCCCTCGCACCAGTACCTCGGCTGGGGCGCCGGGACAGACTTCGACCGCAAGATCGTGGTCAAGGCGAACGCGCCCGAGCTGCTCGAGAAGGAGCTCAACAAGCCGGGCTGGCAGGGCGATACGATCGTGTTCTCGGGCAACGTCGATTGCTACCAGCCGCTCGAGGCGAGCTACGAGCTCACCCGCCGCTGCCTCGAGGTCTGCCTCGCGTTCCGGAACCCCGTCGGGCTCATCACCAAGGGCGCGCTCGTGCGGCGCGACGCCGCCCTGCTCGGCGAGCTCGCGCGGCGCGCCCGCGCCCGCGTCCACTTCAGCATCCCCTTCGCCGACGACGCGGTGGCGCGCAAGATGGAGCCGTACGCGAGCCGCTCGTCGCTGCGCTTCGAGGCCATGCGCGCGCTGTCGGACGCGGGCGTGCCGACCGGGATCTCCCTGTCGCCCATGATCCCCGGCCTGAACGACAGCGACGTGCCGGAGCTCCTCGAGCGCGCCCGGGACGCCGGGGCGCAGAGCGCCTTCATGATGCCGCTGCGCCTGCCGCGCGAGGTGCTCCCGGTCTTCGACGAGCGCCTCGAGGAGGCCTTCCCGGACCGCGCCGGCAAGGTCCGCCGCGGCATCCAGGAGATGCGCGGCGGCAAGATGAACGAGGCCGCGTTCGGGGCGCGCTTCCAGGGCGCAGGCGCGCGCTGGGCGGCGATCCAGCGGCTGTTCGAGGTGCACTGCCAGCGCCTCGGGCTGAACGCCGCGCGCGTTGGCGACGAGGCGGACGCGGCGGATGAGGCGGATGAGGCAAAGGAGCGCTCGACCTTCCGGCGGCCGAGCCGGCAGGGGACGCTGTTCGACCTCTGAATGACCCTTGCGACCGGCGCAAGGAATGGGGTACCAGTGAGAACGCAGTGCATTTTCGGGGGGGGTCGCACCGGCGCGGCCCCCCTCGTGCCCTGTCCTGGGCAGGCGGTGATGCCGTCCGCCCGCTGACGAGACCTCATGACCTCTCCCGCCCAGGATCGCGCCACAGCCCGCCCGGCCCCACGCCGCAAGCTGCTCCTGAACCCGCGATTCCAGCTCAAGTACACGGGGCTCCTGGTCTCGGTTGTGCTCGCGGTCATGGCGGTGCTCGGACTCGTCATCTGGCAGACCGCGAGCGTCGCGAACGAGCAGGCGCAGTACGCGGCGACCCAGGCGGAGCTCGCCCTCAAAGAGGCGGCGAACAGCGCCAAGATCCTGAAGATGAGCACCGCCGCCCTGGGCGGCGACGGCGCCGAGCTCGACAGCACCCTCGACGAGGAGCTCGCGAAGACGGACCGCGAGCACGAGCGCAACCTGGCAGAGGTCGCGAAGCGGCGCGCCGAGGTCGAGGCGCTGCGACAGCGGCTCCTCAACGTGCTCGTCGGCGGCAGCGTGTTCCTCCTCGTCGTCCTCGGCGTGCTCGGCATCTTCATCACCCAGCGCATCGTGGGGCCGGTCCACCAGCTGAAGCGCCTCTGCCGCCAGGTCGGCACGACGCGGCTCACCATCGGAGAGGGGCTGCGCAAGGGCGATGAGCTCGGAGACCTCTTCGACACGTTCGTGCAGATGACCTACTCGCTCAAGGCGCTCCAGACAGGCCGGCTCGCGACGCTCGACGCGGCCATCGAGCGGGCCGAGTCCGAGAAGGTCTCGGCCGAGGTGCTCGAGGGGCTGCGCGCGCTGCGGGCGCAGCTCTGCCTCGGGCTCAGCGAGGCCGAGACGGTGCGGCGCCGCGCTCCGAGAGGTGGTGAGTCATGAGCCGAATCGCCGGAGCGGAGACGACATGAAACCTCCCGCATTGATCCAGCAGGCGGCCGGCTTGCTCCGCGCTCGCTTCGATCTCAACGAGTACAACCCGACCCCGATCGTCGACCTCGGCGCGCTCGTGGCGAACGCCGACGGCAACGTGGACGCCGAGGAGATCGACGCCCTGCGGCAGCTGATCGAGCCGATGCTCGGCACCCAGCTCAACGCCGAGCTCGTCCGCTACCTCATCGAGGCGAGCCTGAAGGTGATCGCGGCGGCGGGCGTCGAGCCGCGGGTGCGATTGCTCGCGGAGATCCTCATGGACTGCGACGCGGTGGAGGAGGGCATCCTCGTCGCGCTGGCGGTGGCCCACGCGAGCGAGGGGCTCTCCGACGCGGAGCGCGCGGTGATCGAGTCGCTCGCCCGCGCGGCGGAGCTGCCGGCGCGCCGGCTCGATCAGCTGAACGAGCAGGTCCGAGGGGCGTTCGCGGCCTGAGGCGGCCTGCGCTGGATCAGGGCGGCCGTCAGCCCTCTTCCTTTGTCGCGAGCAGCCGCGACAGGCGCTCTCCCTCGATGCGGACGGCGATGACCTTCTCCCGGTCGAAGACCACCGCGCCCGGAGCCGCGCCGCGCGGCTTGCGCACGTAGCGGCGCGGGAGATAGCTCACCTCGCACACCGCCTCGCCGCGCGCGTCGCTGAAGTGCGCCGCCAGGGTCGCGGCGTCCACGAGCACGTCGGCGGAGCAGCTCGCCCCTTTCTGGAGCGGCACGACGACGTGCGAGCCGACGACGCCCTTCGCGTGCAGCCAGAGGTCGTGCGGCCGCGCATGCTTCGTCGTGAGCGCGTCGTTGTCCTCGGCGCTCCGGCCGACGAGGATCGCCGCGCCGGACGCGCTCCGGTAAGCATGGAACGGCCGCCGCGGGGCGGCCCGGGCGGCCCGCCGGCCACGGGCTCCGGGCATCCCCGGCTCACCGGCCCCGGCGGCGCCCACCCCGGCGAGCTCCGCGCGCGCGACGCCGAGGGAGCGCGCGCGCTGCGCGAGCGGATCGAGCGCGTCCGGCAGCGCCTCCGCCGCCGCGACGTCCGCGGCGAGCGCGGCGAGCGCGGCGAGGGCGCGCTCGGTCTCGGCGAGGCGCGCGCGCATCACCGCCTCGCCGCGCTGGTAGCGCCGCGCCTTGGCAAAGAAGGCCTCGGCCTGCGCCTTCGCGGGGCGCGCCGGGTCGAGGGCGACCTCGAGCTTGCCGCCGGTCTCCCAGTCGTCGAGGAGCGCCCTCGCCGCCCCCCGCGGCACCCGCGCGCCCTGCGCGAGCAGGAGCTGCCCCGTCTTCTGGAGGCGCGCCACGCTCCCCAGCCGCCCGAGATCGCCGCGCACCGCCTCGGCCCTGCGCTCGAGCGCCGCGCGCCGGGCCTTCACGGCGCGCGCGAGCGCCGCCTTCTCCTGCCCGGCGGCGGCGTCGTCGCTCGCCTCGACGAGCGCGGCGCCGGCGGCCAGGGGATCCGCCGGGTAGGCGATCTCGGCCGGCGGGGCGCTCCCCCGCGGCGGCCAGCGAAGGATGAGGTGGCCGGCGCCGTCGAGCAGCCGCACCTCGCCTCGGCGACCCGGCGCGAGTTCCAGCCGCGCCGCCGGGACGGGCGCCGGGCTCAACCCGGGTGAGGCCGCCCCCGCGCCCGGGCTCAACCCGGGTGAGGCCGCCGCCCCGGGGCTCAACCCGGGTGAGGCCGCCCCCGCGCCCGGGCTCAACCCGGGTGAGGCCACCGCCCCGGGGCTCAACCCGGGTGAGGCCGCCCCCGCCCCAGGGCTCAACCCGGGTG
>JAICEP010000709.1 GCA_025924095.1 Sorangium sp. | reverse complement strand
GAGCCCCGAGGGCGAGGAGGGCGCATGAGCAGCGGTGCCGGATCGATCGTCGAGGAACGCGGCGAGCGCGCCGTGCCGGCCGGCGCCGGCGGGGAGGCGCTGGACGGCGAGCTGCTGATCGACGTCCGCGGACTCCTCAAGACGTTCCAGGTGGGCTTCTTGCGCCGGAAGGCGGTCGAGGCGGTCAAGGGAGTGAGCTTCGGCGTGCGCCGCGGCGAGATCTTCGGCTTTCTCGGGCCGAACGGCGCCGGCAAGACGACGACGATCAAGATGCTGACGGGCCTCATCGCCCCGACCGGCGGTGAGGCGTACCTGTTCGGCGCGCGCGTGCCGTCGCCCGAGGCGCGCCGGAAGATCGGCTTTCTGCCGGAGAACCCGTACGTGTATCCCTACCTCACCCCGCGCGAGTTCGTGGAGCTCTGCGGCCGCCTGTCCGGGATGCGGGGCGCGGCGCTGCGCAGGCGGACGATGGAGGTGCTCGATCAGGTGAAGATCGCGTACGCCGCGGATCGGCAGGTGCGCCGGCTGTCGAAGGGGATGCTGCAGCGCACGGGGCTGGCCGCCGCGCTGGTCGCCGATCCCGAGATGCTGATCCTGGACGAGCCCATGAGCGGCCTCGATCCGGTGGGCCGCAAGGAGGTGCGCGATCTCATCTTTGCGGAGCGTGATCAGGGCCGGACGATCTTCTTCTCGACGCACATCCTGAGCGACGTCGAGGCGATGTGCGATCGCGTGGCGATCCTGCGCGAGGGCCACGTGGTGGTGAGCGGCGCGATCCGGCAGCTCCTGCGGGGCGACGTGCTGCGCACCGACGTCACGCTGGCGGGCGCGAGCCCGGCCCTCCTCGAGGAGCTCGGCGCGCTGGGCTTCGCGACCACGCGCCGCGGCGACGTCGTGATGGTCGACGTGGAGGGCGAGGCGCGCGTGCGCGAGGTGCTTCAGCGCTCGCTCACCGCGGGCGCGCAGGTGGTCGAGGTGACGCCGCGCCGCGAGACGCTGGAGGACCTCTTCATGCGCCGCGCCCTCTGAGCGAGGCTCGCTCGCGTCGGATCCGGGCCCATCTCGACGTTTTCGGTGCTCGGCGTACGAGAGTACGCCGGCGCGCCGAAAACGCCGATCTGGGCCCGTCTCCTGTGCGATCGGGCCTCGCTCTGCGCCGTGGGTGGGGAGGGAGAGAGGGGGGGCGCTAGGCCGTGGCGCCGGCGACGTCCTGCTTGGCCGCCTCGATGATCTCGAGCGCGTACGCCTCGATGGTCGACGCGTCCTCGCCCTCGACCATGACGCGCAGCTTCGGCTCCGTCCCGCTCCACCGCACGAGGATGCGCCCCTTGTCCCCGAGCGTCTTCTCGATGCGATCGACCGCGATCCGCGTCCGCTGCATGCTGTCGAGCGGCAGCCGCGTCGAGAACGTCGCGTTCTCCAGCACCTGAGGCACCCGCTGCATCGCGCTCGAGGCGAGCTCGCTCAGCGGCTTGTCCTCCTCCATCATGATCGCGAGCACCTGCAGCGCCGCCACGATGCCGTCGCCCGTCGTCGCGTGGTCGAGGAAGATGAGGTGCCCCGACTGCTCGCCGCCGAACGAGTAGCCGCCGTTCCGCATCGCCTCGACGACGTAGCGGTCCCCGACCGCCGTCCGCACCACGTGCCCGTTCTGGGCCTTGAGCGCGCGCTCCAGGCCGAGGTTCGACATCACCGTCGTCACGATCGTGCTCCGCGGCAGCTTGCCGATGCGCAGCATCCTGAGCGCGCAGAGCGCCATGATCGCGTCGCCGTCCACGACCTGGCCGCGCTCGTCGACCATGATCACCCGGTCCGCGTCGCCGTCGAGCGCGATGCCGATCGCCGCGCCCCGCTTGAGCACCTCGGTCGTCACGTTCTCCGGGTGCAGCGCGCCCGTCTCGCGGTTGATGTTGCGGCCGTTCGGCTTCACGCCGAGCGCGGTCACGTGCGCGCCGAGCTCGGTGAACACCGAGGGCGCCACGCGGTAGGCCGCCCCGTGCGCCGCGTCGACGACGATCTTCACGCCGTCGAGCGACAGCGCCGTGGGGAACGTGCTCTTGCAGAACACGACGTACCGCCCCCGCGCGTCGTCGAGCTTCACCGCGCTGCCGATCGCCGCCCCCACCACCCGGGCCTCGTCGAGCTCGTGGCTCTCCATGAGCCGCTCGATCTCCTCCTCGGCGGAGTCGGGCAGCTTGTAGCCGTCGGGCCCGAAGATCTTGATGCCGTTGTCCTGGTACGGGTTATGGCTCGCGCTGATCACGACCCCGGCGTCGGCCCGCATGCTCTGCGTGAGCTGCGCGACCGCCGGCGTCGGGATCGGCCCGCTCAGCATCACGCGGCCACCCATGGCGCACACGCCGGACGCGATCGCGGTCTCCAGCATGTAGCCGGACAGCCGCGTGTCCTTCCCGATCACCACCCGCACCTGCCGCGACTTCCCGTGGCTCGCGACGAAGGCGATCGCCCGCCCGAGCCGCAGCGCCATCTCGGGCGTCATCGGCGGCTGGTTCGCCACGCCGCGCACCCCGTCGGTGCCGAAGAGCTTGCGCCCCGCGGAGGCCTTCTGTGGTGCGCCCGTCGCCGACGGAGCGCCCTCCCTATGATCCTTCTTGGTGTGCTTCGGCACGGTCCCTCTCTGTGGGTCTGGGCTGAGGAGACCACCCTTAGCAACCTTTGCCAAGACAGCCTACGGCCAACTGCCGGCGCGGCGACCCTGGGCTCATCGTTCCGCTTTTGTGACGCGGTCGCTCATCGCGCCGCTTTTGTGACGCGGTCGCTCATCGCGCCGCTTCCGTGTGACGCGGCCGCTCCCCGCGCCACCGGTCACCGCGCCGCTTCCGGCGGCGCCTCGTTGTTGCGCCGCGCCGCCTCGTTGCTCAGCCGCAGCAGGACCGACCCCTGCGCCGGCGCGTGCAGATCCCGCCCGCGCGTCGTCCCCTCGCCGCCGCGGGGCGACGGCAGGAGCGCGTTGATCAGGCCCATCAACCGCACCGTCGTCTGAGGCGCGATCCCGTGCGCCCAGCTGAGCAGGTGCGAGGACAGCCCGAGCTTCACCTCGGCGCGCCCCTCGCGCGCCGCCGCCACCACCTGCCGCGCCGCGCGCCGCGCGTCGATCGTCGCGATCGGGATCGACGAGGCCAGGCTGAACCAGCCGAACTCGCGCTGCGGGCTGCCGCCGAACTCGGCGTTGTAGATCGACCCCGTGCGCATGGGCCCGGGGATCACCGTCGTGACGCGCGGGCCCCGCGCGCTGCCGTGGGAGAGCTCGGCTCGGAGGCTCTCCGAGAAGCCCATCATCGCGAACTTCGACGCGTTGTACCCGAGCAGGTGCGGCACGGCGACGCGCCCGCCGATGGACACCACGTTCACGATCCGCGCCGCGCGCCCCTGCCGCTGGAGGTGCGGCAGCGCGCGCAGGGTCGTGTAGACCGCGCTCCAGAAGTTCGAGCGCATCGCCTCGTCGAGCTGCTCCACGCCGAGGTCCTGCATCGGCGCGACCTGGATCACGCCGGCGTTGTTCACGAGCACGTCGATCCGGCCGAACACGCTCGCCGTGCCGTCGATGAACGCCTCGGCGGCGGCGCGATCGCCGAGGTCGCACGCCACCGCGTGCACCTCGATGCCGAGCGCCCGCAGCCGCTGCTCGGCCCGGTCGAGCGCCTCCACGTTGCGGCCGGCGATCGCCACCCGGGCGCCGTGCCGGCCGAACTCCTCGGCCAGGAGCAACCCGAGCCCGCGAGAGCCGCCCGTGACGACCACGACCCGGCCGCGCAGGTCGAGCCGCCGCAGGGCGCGGAACGCCGTCCGCGCGAACGCGGCCGCCCCGAGGGCTGCCGCAGGAAAGAGCACCAGAGAACGCCGCTTCCTGAACGCCATGCCGCCGGACCGGCATCGCCCGTGCCAGACCGGCGCGCCGCCACGCAGCGACGCGCCTGCACATCGCGCGGCGGCGCGCTCGCTTCAGAGCGTCACGACAGGGTCCGGCACGATGCCGAGCAGCGCCGACCGCACCTCGCCGACCAGGTAGATCGAGCCGGCCACGACGACGAGCCCACCCGGCCCGGCAACCTCGATCGCCCTCGCCACCGCCGCGCGCGGATCGCCGATCGGCTCGCCCGGCGCGATGTCGCGCAGCGCATCGAGCGGG
>JAICEP010000708.1 GCA_025924095.1 Sorangium sp. | reverse complement strand
GCGCCTCGGCCTGGGCGCTTCGCCGGGCGGCCTCGCGGCACGAGGCGCCTCGGCAGGCGACGCAGGACGAGCCGCCGGCATCGCTGGCCCATGGCGGGGCGGGGCTCATGGCCAGGGGTCAGACGGCGTCCCATGGTTGAGATCGCATCGCTGCTGGCGGCGTATCTCGCCTTCGCCTTGCTTCACGCGTCGCGGCCGGAGCGCGTTCCGTTCGGCATCGCGTCGCGGCTGCGCGGGAGGCGGGCATGGCGCATCGCGGCTCGGGTCCTGGCCGCCGTCTCCTTCTCGCTGTCGGTGGCGCTGTGGCGCCGGACCGAGGCCGGCCCCGCGGCGTACCTCGTTCCCTTTGCCGCGCTCCTCTGCGCCGCGAGCCTGTTCGTCCTGCTCGCGCCCCTGTGGCCGCGCGCCGCGTGGGGCCTTGCGCTCCTGTGCCCTCCCGTGGTCGCCGCGCTGTCGTTTGCAGGAGCGTGTCATGGCTAGCGACCGGCTCGCCCGGCCCGATGCCACCCTGCGCCTGCTGGCGGCGCTGGTCGGCACGCTCCCGGTCGCCGTCCTGGCGAGCGCGTGCGTCGCGCGGTTTGCGCCGCTCTCCGGGGACACGCGGAGCCTCCTCGGCTTCGCGCTCGTTGTACCGCTCTGGGTGACGGCGATGTGCGTTGCCTTCCTGGCCCGCAGCGCGACCCGGGCGTGGGGGGTCTGCGCGGCGCTGAGCGCCGTGCTGTTCGCCCTGGCCTACGGCGTGCCGCAATGACCCTTGACGGCGGGCGCAGCCGCCGGGCGCCCGCCTGCTCCGCTCCGGCTGGTCTTTGGCCGGGCTCGACCGGGAGGCGGGAAAATTGATAAAAATTAAGTAATTTCATGAAGTTAAACTTCATGAAGGGCTCTCTGTGCAGGTGCAACCCTCCTCCTCCCTGGCCGGCCCGAGGTCCATCGGTCGAGCCCGGCAGCTCGTCGTTCCGGGCCGCCGTCCCGTCCCCTGGAGGGTTCGGTCGCCGCCGACGCTTCCCCGCACGATCTTCTGTGCACGGCGACAGGCTCTTTGGTATGTTGCCGCTCCCTCGACGGCCCGCGCCGAGCGTCTGTCGAGTCAACGTTCTTTTTACTGTCGAAGCTTCGAGATCCGCACTGGGCCCTGCGCTGAGCGCTGGCCGGGCGGATCCTCCTGGAGACCAGGAGAGGTGGCCGAGTGGCTGAAGGCACACGCTTGCTAAGCGTGCGATCGGGAAACTGATCCGCGGGTTCGAATCCCGCCCTCTCCGCCGCGATCCCGCTCAGCGCTACGCCCGTTGTGAGGCGGCCTGAGCTTCGCGTGCAGACGACTCACCGGCGGCGGACGCCGCCGCGCTGGGAGCGCCGCGCCGAGGCGAGCAGCTCACCGGAGCATCGCAGGCGGAAGGCCGGCGCAGGCGACCCGCGCCGCGGGGCCTCGTCAGGGCCCGCTGCGCGTCGCGTGTGCCGTCCGGATGCGCCGCGCGCGCGTCGCCCCGCCGTCGGCGCTCGCCTCAGGCGGCCCGGGTCCTCAGCACGCGCGACTGCAGGAACTGGTAGATCGTCTTGATCGCGTCGAACGAGCCGACCGCGCTCTCCTTGATCACCTCGTTCACCGTGCGCGAGCCGTTGACCGCCCCGAGCACGAGCTCCTCGATGCGCGTCAGCTTGCCCGAGCCCACGCCGTCGAGCGCGACCTGGTCCACGACCACCACCTGGTCGAAGTTGATCGTCCCCTCCATGAGCCGCCACTCGTCGACGCGCCGGAACCCCTCGAGCACCAGCGCGGAGACGGTGAGGCCGAGGCGCGCCTGCTCGACCTCGGGGCGGAACGGCTCGCGCGTGAACGAGAAGCGCCCGTAGGGCCAGCGCAGCACCTCGTAGATCAGCTCGCTCGACTGGCGCTCCAGCACGGCGATGAGATCGTCGTTCGTCGCGACGTCCGCCTCGACGAGCACCTGGCCGAGCAGCGTCTGCGGCATCCTCACGCGGAGCAGCGCCTCGAGCCGCTCCCGCGTCACGAGCCCGCGCTCGATGAAGTAGCGCCCGAGCTTGAACTCGTCCGACGAGTTGCGCGCCTGCACGAGATCGATGAGCCCCTGGCGGATGGAGATCGTGACCGACGCGCGATTCGTGGCCACCCGGAGCACGCCCGTCTGCCGCTGCATCTGGAGCAGCTGGAGGATCTCGGCGAGCGGGATCGCCGCGACGTCGCCGCTCATCACCTCCTTCGCCTCCGGGGGCGTGTCGAGGTCGCGGAGCGTCAGGGTCAGCTTGGAGACCACCTCGTTCGTCATCACGCGGGCGACCGCCTGCATCACGGCCGCCTCGTTCGTCCGCGACTCGGGCGACAGGTTCATGATCGCCGGCGTCATCACCGTCGCCAGCTGCTGCGCGAGGTCGACCCCGGTGCGCTGGCGCATGTTCCGGGCGAGGAGGCTCGGCCGCACGCTCTCGACGATCATGTCCTCGTCGGGCATCTTCGCGCCCTCGGGCACGGGCCGCGCGCGCCCCTCCGCCGTCTTCGCGAGCGCGCCCTCGATCACCGCGACCAGCGCGCGCGCGTCGAACGGCTTGGTGATCGCGTCGACGGCGCCGGTCTGCTGGACGAACTGCCCCCGGATCTTGTCGCCCTTGGCGCTCATCAGGACGACGGGGACCGTGCGGTGCAACGGGTTCGACCGCAGCTCCCGGCAGAAGGCGTAGCCGTTCATCCTCGGCATCACGAAATCGAGGAGGACGAGGTCGTATTTCGGCCCCTTCTTGATGAGCTCGATCCCCGCGAGCCCGTCGCGCGCCACGGTCGGGTCGAACCCGTTGCGCGCCAGGATGGCGCTGACGACCTTCAGGATGGTCGGGCTGTCATCTACAACGAGGACGCGCGCCGGGGAGGCCATGGTGAAGGATACAGGCCCTACCCTACCAGAAGTGCGCGGCCGGCAAACATAAAGGCCAAGGGGCGCGGCGGCCCCGGGGCGAGGCGGCGCCCGCCGAGCGCGGTGGCGGCGGCGCGCCGGAGCGCCGCCGTCGACGCATCGGAGCGCGCTCGCGTCCCCCGGCCCGGCATCAGGCGCCGGCGCTGCCGGTGCCCGTCGCCCCCGGTCGGGGGTCCGCGGGCGCGACCGCCTTCACGTGCACCTCGGCGAGCTGCGCGGCGTCGACGAGCACGGGCGCGCCGGTCATCTGGTCGGTGCCCTGGTTGGTCTTCGGGAACGGGATCACGTCCCGCAGCGTCGGCGCGCCGCTGAGCAGCATCGCGAACCGATCCATGCCGAGCGCGATGCCGCCGTGCGGCGGCGCGCCGCTGCGGAGCGCGTCCAGGAGGAAGCCGAACTTGTCGCGCGCGTCGCGCTCGTCGATGCCCAGCGTCTGGAAGACGCGCGCCTGCACGTCGGGGTCGTGCAGCCGGATCGAGCCGCCGCCGACCTCGAACCCGTTCAGCACGAGATCGTAACGATAGCACTCGACCCGCGCCGGATCGCTCTCGAGCAGCGCCACGTGCTCGTCGATGGGCCGCGTGAACGCGTGGTGCGCGGCGGACCAGCGCCCCGTGTCCTCGTCGTAATCGAACAGGGGTGGGTTCGTCACCCAGAGGAACCGCCACTGGTCGCCATGCCCGTACTCCGGGATGAGCCCGATCTTCTTGGCGACGTCGACGCGGAGCTTCGCCATCACGGTGTGCACAACCGCGGCGTTGCCGAACTGGAAGCAGAGGATGTCGCCCGGCTTGGCGCCGAGCGCCGCGTTCAGCTTCTGCCGGAGCTCCGGCGTGATCGACTTCGAGAGGGGAGACTGCGTCCAGGAGCCGTCCTCGGCGAGCTTGGCGCGCGCGAGCCCCCGGAAGCCCTTCACGTCGCGGAGCCCGCGCTCGAGCTCCTCGGTCTGCTGCCGGGACAGGTTGGCGCTCGCCGGGATGACGAGCCCCTTCACGATCTCGGCCGGCAGGTCGCGCCGCAGCTTGCCCGACCGGAATTTCTCGGCCAGCTCCACCCAGAAGGGCACGCCGCCGCCGCCGTGCTCGATGATGAGCTCGGTGAGGTCGGTGTGCTCGCTCCCGAAGCGGAGGTCGGGCTTGTCGTTGCCGAAGCGGGCCATCGACTCGGCGTACGGCATCTGCGGGAAGCGGCCCGTGGGGTAGAGCTCGGCGAGGTCCTTGCCGAGGGCG